>JBHLQY010000006.1:0-57159 GCA_048883105.1 Candidatus Thorarchaeota archaeon
TTGTTCAGCTACTACCTCAGATAAACCAATGTCTTCGAAATAGTCCTCTAATGCCCCCTTATCGAATTCTGTCTTCCAAATAACCTCTTGCCCTTCACTTACTCCTAGATAGCTAGGTTTATCTGCGGCGTATCCAACGGCAATATAGGGTATTAATAAAGATACAATCAACATTGCATATAATAATATTTTTGATACTTTCATTTTTCTATCATTTTTTTTTGGAACTTAGCCTTTTATATAAACATCATTTTTATCATTAAAAAGAGTTATTTAAATATCTTGAAAAAACTGAAAGAATTGTATAAACTATTTTTTAAGAATAATCTAACATTTTATTAATTGGTATTAGTGCTCTTTCAGTAATCTGTTTTGGAACTTTTATTTCAAAATTTTTATCGTCCAAATTTTCGAGTAAGTATTTAATCGACTCGAGACTGTGTTTTTTCATATTATGACAAATCATTTGATCACTTGCTAAATAATAGTTATTATTCGGAAAATCCGCAGCCATACGTTCCATAAGACCTTTTTCAGTTCCTATCACAAATTCATTTATCTCAGGTGGACTTTCTTTAACGTATCTATACATATGTGCCGTAGAACCAACGAAATCTGATAATTCTCTGACACTTCGAACGCATTCTGGATGTACTACAACTTTAGCATTAGGATACTCGGTTTTTTTTCTCTTAATATTATCTGCCGTCAATTGAGAATGAACATAACAATGCCCTTTTTCAGGCATTTTGATTGTTTTAATGCCTGATACTTGTTCAGTATAATCCGCCAAATTAGCGTCAGGGCCAAATAGGACTGCTTCAGAATTAAATTCTTCCTTTATTTTTTGTACAATTTTTACAGCGTTAGAGGATGTACAACAAATATCTGATTCTGCCTTAACAGCTGCGGTAGAATTAACATAAGTTACGACAGGTAAGGCAGGATAATTTTGTCTAAATTCTTTTACTAATTCTGGCGTAAGAAAAGCTGCCATTGGGCAACAAGATTCATAATTAGGAATTAAAACATGCTTATCTTGATTCAATATTGATGCTGTTTCGGCCATAAAATCAACTCCAGCAAATATTATATATTCTGTATTTGCTTTTTCTTTGGCTGTACGAGATAATACGAGGGAATCTCCTAAAAAGTCAGCAATCTCCTGAATTTCTATTATTTGATAATAATGAGCTAAAATAGTCACATCATTTTTCTTTTTTAAATCCAAAATTTCTTCTTGGAGTTGATTCATATTCATTAGTATTTGAAATCTAAAATGATTTTATTATTCAATATAAGTTTCATAGACAATTAAATCATCTGATTATAAAAAAAATATCTTAAAATTTAAGTAATTATATGATAAAATCAATGGAGAAGAAAAAAATTTATTTAATTCTTAGTCTCTCTCTTATTATCTCTAGTATAATATTAGCTGTTCTATCGATAATTTTTGCGTTTTCCATATCAATCCAAAGAAATTCATTTCTTGAGAAAGAAGAGATTTATTTTGAAAAATTTTCTGTAAAAGTGAAAGATGGGATTGAAATTAAAGGATTATTATATATAGATGAAGATCTAGAGGAAAAAAAAGACAATTCTGTTCCTTCTATATTATTACTCCATGGATTAAACGGGCGTAAGGAACATAAATTGGATATTGTTTTTCAGCTTGTCAAATGTGGATTTGCCGTTTTCTCTGTGGAACAGCGCGGGCATGGAGACTCCGGTGGTTTTATCAGTTTTTTAGATAAAGAGCCGGGCGATATGGAAGATGTAATTGATTATATAGAGGACCATTTTGAATTTTCTAATGTATCACACATCGCCTTATTAGGTTTTTCATATGGAGGTGGAATTGGAGCAATCCTTCAATCTTCTGATGATAGAATTTATGCCTCCGTTCTATATCACCCTCTAGTCTCAATAAAACATTTAACTGACTTAATGCCGTTCCAAAATCTTATTGGAGTAACTTATAGCGTAGGCCCACTTGAAGATATTGAAGATGGATTGGATGTCTGCACTTCAACAAATACAGCTAATTTGCTTTTAATTCATGGAAAAGATGACGAACTCATTTCCTCAGATGATAGTGAAGAATTATATGAACAAGTTGATGGAAATTATCGAAATGATATTGGTTTGGAAATTCGACCAGACTTGAATCATTTTGAAACCGAGGTAGACGACGAATCCTTAAAATATGCTATTGTATGGTTAGAGTATTTTTATCATGATAGGACTATCGATATTACTGATAGAGATTTAGAAATAAGCTCAATAAAATTAAGGGATTTTGATTATCCTGAGAGCTCACTTCCAGAATATTTAATTTTAATTTCAGCAATAGTTTTATTTCTCGGAATTAGTTTATTATTATTGCCAAGAAGAATATGGCCTCTTTCAAGAGACATTCCTTTAAATGAAACATTAGATGACGAGAGAGATGCTCAGCGCTATAAAAAAATGGTGTTATCGCATATAGTAGTTTATGTTATTCCAGTAATTATAGGCGCACCCTTATTTGCTATTTTTAATCCCTCTTATCTATTTGGATACTCCTTAATAATACCTATAGCAACGATAATTTTATTTCTATTAATGCCACGGTTTGGATATCCTGATTGGAAATCAGAATATAGGTCACATTTAAAAACAGAATGGAATGATTGGTATAGCAATAATTTGAAATTACTTCTATATGGCTTATCCATAATTATGGTCCCAGTATTATTTTATGTTATAATATTTAATTTTAATGCTAATCTAATGACCAGCTTTCCCATCCCTTTTTTCAATACTACAATGATTCTTTACCTCTCAATGGGTATTAGTACTTTTTATATGGATTATTTAATGATACGTGGCATGAAGACTCAACATTCTATTATATTAATTGGATTAAGATCTTTAACTTTAATTATATTCTTCACATTTATACCAATTCCACCATTCGGTTTTACTGGGCTTCCCCTAAGTGGTGAGATTGCTCAAATATTAATTTTTTCATTGATAGGGCTTGTTTTTTGGGCAGCTCTTATGTTGATGAGATTACTTAAGAAGATCTACAAAAATATTATTCCAGTTATGCTGATCTTCTTTCTCCCCTTAGTTATATTTTTATTATTTCTAGTTATCAGAATAGTTTAGGAACTTCACTCAATAATAAAAAAGATTAAATTAAGCGAGATTGTATTTTTTAGCAATCTCTAAAAAACTTTTTGTAAAATACCTTACCTGTTCCCATGTAAGGCCATAAGTGCTATACTTCATATCTTTAGAAATACCTGGGAGCATGCCTATAATCCCCCTTTCTTTAAATTCGTCTCTTACGAAAAAGCCTTTTCTCGGGTGAGTTTCTGCTACTTTAGCGAAACTTTCGATCATAATATTTGTCAATGGATGAATCTTCGGTAATTTACCCTTAATTTTTACTCCTTTTATATTTTTAATCTTCTCAATAACATAATTTGCTTTTTTTGCCTCCTCGTCGACAAATTCTTTTTGAGTTCTTTGTACTAATGTAGGAAAGCTTGCCATTAGCGTAATCAATGGCGCTCCATAAACAGGAGGGCATCCCATAACATTACATATCTTATTTGGAAATGATTTCGAGGAGATATTACCTTGAATTTTAGAGAAATTATAAATTTCATTATAGAAGCTCTCCTTAAATCCTAAAATGCCTATTGGCCCGGATGATGCCATCGATTTATGCCCACTGCAGCTGATAAAATCAACGTTAAATTCAACACAATCAACAGGGAGGATACCCGCAGAATAAGCAGCATTTAACAGAAAGGGTATTTTATATTTTTGACAAATACTGCCGATAGGTTTTGGGTCATTATAATTTCCATATTTGTAATCTACATGGGTTAAAAGAACCAATAGAGGTAGTTCGCCTTCTTCCTCTGAGACTTGTTTTATAACTTTTTCATAATCAGTAGGGTCAATTTTAAATTCTGGTTCGCCAGAGTTAGGAACCTCTCTCACTTTTAAATTATTCGTTTCAATTGCTAAGTAGCTAGTATAATGAGCTAAGCTATCAACTACAACAGTTTTGCGTTGAGGAAATTTTTTAGCAAGTACTTGCATTATCGTTCTTTTCGCTTCTCTTGCGGAAGCTGTAAGTAGAACATTATCTATATTTAGAAAGCTTGCCATATCTTTTAGAAATCCAATAACGGGGGGATTCTCTATTTTATCAATCCGTCCTTTCAAACAATTATCGCATATGCTATACCCATCTCCAAAGGCAATTAATGCTTTATAAGCTTCGGCAGTAAGAATTCCTCCTCTTTGGATAGGATGTACATTTATAAACTCTTCATTTATAGTACGAGTTAAATTAGAATATTTCTGAACTAATTCATTATTATATTCAATTTTCACCATTTAAACCATCTTTGATATTAACTCTATTCCTATTAACGTACTTTTTCTATATTTAAAAAATTTTTGAAAATAGGGCTAATAATAAACTTAATAAGGTTTATTTGAGTGTTTTTAATTGAATTTAAATTCTAATTAAAAACTGCTACTAATCAATATGCTTTCAAAACAGAGAAAAATAATATTAA
The DNA here is from genome assembly GCA_048883105.1 of Candidatus Thorarchaeota archaeon. GTDB lineage: Archaea > Asgardarchaeota > Lokiarchaeia > Sigyniarchaeales > SOKP01 > LW40-45. The sequence continues at coordinate 4,590 of JBHLQY010000006.1, forward strand.
TCAGAATTATCTACTGGCTTGGAATTATTTTAGATGGACTAAATGTTGTAGAAATGATGCTTTTCATGCTCTATGGATTTACTTTTGCTTTAGGGTATTCTGATTCTTCAGATGGAGCGAGATATGTAGCAGTTTTAGGGACTGGTTTAATGCTTGGATGGACTATTTTACTATTATGGGGAGAAAGAAAGCCTATTGAGAGAAAGGACCTTCTACTATTAACAGTTTTTCCTGTTATTACTTCCTTCATGCTATTTGAGTTTATTTTGTACTTCCTTGGAAATAATATGATTTCATTGTTTAACATCCTCTTCTTCTTATGTTTTCAAGTAACTATTAGCATCATTTTTATATTAGGGTATAAAATTGCAAATGATATCGAAAAGCAACTAGAGAATTGAATATATTTTCAAAAAAATTCTTTAACTTTTTTTTTAATATATTGGTTTTTGACCCAATTTTTTATCCTATTAATGATTAAAATCCTTCATTTGTTCAATAATAAGTTTCATTTTATCGTAATTCATAGCCCCAACAATTTTACTAAGAACTTTTTCTTTTTTTAGAAATAAAGTAGTAGGTATACCTGTAATTCCATATTTTCTTGAAATTTCTGGATTTTCATCGACATTGACTTTTGTAAAAATAAATTCCTTTCCATATTCTTGTTGTAATCTTTCAAATACAGGAGCAAACGCCATGCACGGAGCACACCAAATTGCCCAAAAATCCACAATTATAATTTTATCAAAATCCTTGTTTAATTTTTCAAACTCCTTAATATTATGAATTTTTACAATTTCCTTTGGCATTGGTTGACGTTTTAATAATTCTTGCATTTTTTTTAATCGAATTTGTTCTAATTCACGGTCGGACATTTTGTCTTAGGCTTTTCTTTATACTATTTTTTTAAAATCTTCATATAATAAAATAATGATAAAAATAAAAAACATATCATCTTTTAGATTTCATAACTATAAAGTCAAGTGTAGTAGAAAAAAGAGTGAAAAAATATGCCTTTAATTATGCCAAGTCCAAGGACAGGAATAGAACCTCAGATTCACGAGAGCGCCTATATAGCACCAAGTGCAACAATTATTGGCGACATAATGATTGAGGAAGGAGTTAATGTGTGGTTCGGAGCAGTAATAAGAGGCGATTGGGGTACAATTAAAATTGGTAAAAACACAAGCGTCCAAGAAAACGTTACTATTCATATAGAAATGGGATCAACAGTAGAGATTGGAGAAGATTGTATTATAGGACATCATGCGATGATCCATGGTCCATGTGTTATTGAAAGAGGATGTCTTGTTGGAATAGGTGCTAATGTTTTGCATCGATCCAAATTAGGAGAAGGTTCTGTACTCGCTGCTGGTGCTGTTTTATTAAATAAGGAAATTCCTCCTAGAAGTCTAGCAGTAGGGATCCCCGCAAGCGTTAAAAAAGAAGGTATCTATAAAGGAAAACTGGAAGGCGCCAAAACTGCAGGCGAATATGCTAAAAACGGTATTGCTTTTAAGGATTTTTTTAAAAAAAATCCTGAATATACGAAATATTAATTATTTTATCTCTTTTTATTTATTTTGAGCATATACAATTCTCGTCTTTAACAACTTGTATTTTATCAAATCTTAAATCTAATAAATTTACCATTAGCAAGTGGTTATATAAATTTGGAAGCCCTAATGCTGTTTTAATAACCTCTAAAGCCTCTAGTGTTCCTAATATTCCCGGAGTAACACCTATTACCGGTAAAGGACCTGCATTTGGATCTATCGAATCTTTTTCAGGATCTGGAAAAACACATTGATAACAAGCACTATTTTTAGGGTTAATTGTAATGATTTGACCATAAAAGTCTTTTATTCCAGCAATTACACATTTCATATTGTTTTTCAGGGCAACTTTATTAACAAGAAACTTAGTTGGTAAATTATCGCTACAATCAACAATAAAATCTTGACCTTTTAAATACTCTTTAATTGAAGTCTCGTCTATATGATCCTTATATGTGTTTATTTGAACTTCAGAATTGAGATTTGATAGAACTTCTTTTGTTAAATCAGCTTTATTTTTTCCAATTTGCGTCTCGTTGTATAAAATTTGCCTCTGTAAATTCGAAATGTCGAGAATATCGTTGTCTAATATTGTTAGTTCTTTTATTCCTGCAGCGGTAAGATATAATGAGCAAGGAGACCCTAATCCCCCAGCTCCAATTTGCAAGACACTAATTCTTGACAATCTTTTTTGCCCTTCCTCACCAATTAAGGGGGATATTATTTGTCGAGAATATCTCTTTTTTTGATCTTCGGTTAAAATAAGATTCACCTTAAAAATTTAATATATCTTTAATCTTTTTAATAGTTTCTTCAATTTCTATAAGAATTAAGCCTAAGTTAACGTTCAAATCTAGTAATGAGACAAGAATTATCTGGTCAGTTATTTTTAGTACAATCAATTGGTATTCTGTTCCTAATTCTACCGTAAGATTATTAATTTTAGTAGTTCCTAAAGTATTTATAGCTGTTTCAATAGCCCCAAACATAGTAGCAGCCATTGCTCCAAATTTTCGATCATCTATATCTCTTGGTAATCTAGAAGTAATTAGTAAGCCATTACTTTTCACTATTGCAGTACCGATTATGCCGCTAATTACCTCTAAATTCATTAATATTCCGTGAAGGTCTTCACTTTTGCTATCTAAACTCATTAAATCGAAAAATTGACTTAATTCTAAAATCTTACTAAATATGTGATATAAAATAAACTCATTTAGAAAAATATATAATATTTTTGAATAAAATAAAGAAAACTTTAGATCTATAAATTACGAAAGATTTCATCTATAAAATCCTTTATTGCCATTAAACGGTCTGTATCGGTTTCGCCAGCCAGGTTGCCTCAATTTTGCAGTTCTTCCGAAACCACAACTTGCACAGTATCTCTTTCTCCTATGAAACGAATGTTTTCCACAACGCCTACATGTCTTATGAGTAGCGGCCTTATTCTTCTTTCCTTTGCTAGGTGTTCCTTTACCCATATTTTCACCCTTCCTCCTCTAATTCGTCTCTATGCATTAACTCGTCGTGATCAAGTTCGGACTCTGAAAATAAAAGCTTTTCTCTTTCTTGACCAATGAAAATAATTGAAGCACCTCTAATCATAACTGTACCTAAGTTTTTAGATCTTTTTCCGCCTCTACCAAAATAAATTTCTTTAGCGTTTTCAACTATTAAATTCATGTAATTATCAAATTTTATCAATTTTCCAGTTAAATATGTGTTCCAAATTTTTAACTTTATACGTATCTCTGGTTTTAATATCGCTTTACTTAGCGTCCTCGAAACTGTATGTTGCGACATCGAAAAAACTATTTATGAAGTTATTTCTATTTAAGTTTGTAAATTATCCCAAATTATAAATATTTTTTTATTTAAGAAAGGATTTACACTATTAACACTCAAGTTTAAACAATTGGAATTGAGTTGAATAATAATAAAAAAAATAGGATATTTTGATGCAGATGTCGTTAGCCCCGAAGAGATTTTTATAGCCGCTGGCTTCACTCCTATTAGACTTCTAGGAGATCCTATGATAGAACATGACAAAGTTAATGAACATATACCTCCTACTCATTGCGTCTGGGCAAAAAATGTCCTTGAACAAGCATTAAGAGGGCTTAATTCAGATATAAAAGGAATAGTAACGAGCCATGGTTGTGATTGTACCAACCGGGAGTTTGATATCTGGATGGAGGCTGTTGATATAGATTTCTTGTTTTATTTGAATGTTCCTTTAAAGAGAGATAAGAAAGCATTAAAGTTTTTTATAACAGATCTTAAAGAATTGGTACTCCAACTCGAAGAGAAATTTAAGGTCAAGATTGAGTCTGAAAAAATTAAAAAAGCCATAAAATTAACGAATCAGATTCGAAGATTGTTAAAAGAAATTTCCGAATATAGAAGCAAAATGATAATTAAAGGGTCAGAATTTCATGAATTAGTTAAACTCTGTCAGACTAGTGAAAAGTTGTATGCTTTAGAAATCTTGAAGAAAAAATTAAATCAATTAAAAAATAAAACACCCTTTACAGATAAAAAAATGAAACGGATATTACTCACTGGTTCTGTTATTGATGACACAGAATTTTTAAAATTCTTAGAAGAAAAAGGATTTCAAGTTGTAACCGACGATTTATGTATTGGTTCAAGGTATTTTTGGAATATTATTAAAGAAGATAAGGATCCAATAGAAGCAATTGCTGAATATCATTTAAGCAAGCCATTATATTCTACCAAAATGCCCTCATACGATCGCTTATTATTTTTAAAAGAATTAGCCGAAAAATATGAAGTGGATGGAGTTCTAAATATTATACAGAAATTCTGTGAACCTATGCTTTATGATCATCCATATCTTAATAAAAAATTTAAGGAATTAGAAATCCCTTACACTTTTATCGAGATGCTGTATAATAGAGAACAATATAAACAACTTTCAACTAGGTTCGAAGCCTTTGCTGAAATAATTTAGAGGTGATAGAGTTGTCAGAAAAGAAAAGTAAGATGTTAAAAGCCACTCTAGGCTTAAAGAACGAAATGGGTAGACACTACTTAGCTATTGAGCAAGCTTATCGTGATGGTACTCCTACTGCTTGGGCAACTTCAGGCACTCCTGTTGAGCTTTTGTATGCTATGGATGTGCAACCAATGTTGCCCGAAAATTCAGCCACAATTTCAGCAGCACAGAAATATTCACAAGAATTTGTTGAACTTGCTGAACAGGAAGGATTTTCATATGATATGTGTAGTTATTTTAAAACTAATGTTGGTGTTGTAATGAAAGATGTAGATGTGTTTAAAGGAGGGATCAGAAAGCCTACATTTATGTTATCGAGTGATGTCATTTGTGATACGCATGTTCATTGGTTTCAAGTCCAAGCTGAAAGATTAGGAGGCATTCCACACTATACCATCGATGTTCCTCATGTTGTAAGTAATACAAATAAGCGACAATTAGATTACTTTAAAAAATATGTTGAGGAACAAATATGGGAGCTTTTAGAATTTATAAAGAAACACACAGGTAATGATATCGATATGGAAAAGGCAAAAAAAGTCGCCGCTAATTCTTATGAGTTAAGCGAAGTATGGAGAGATATTTACGAGTTAAGAAAGACCATTCCATGTCCCATTAGCACTAAAGATACTTTTGGAGGTTTATTTCCATTATTTACTATGCCTGGCTTAAGATCACCTATTAAATTATATAAGAAAATGTATAAAGAAGCAAAAGCAAGAGTAGAAGTTGGACAAGGAGCTCTTGAAAAAGAGGAGTTTAGGCTCATGTTTGAAGGAATCCCGTTCTGGTATAATCTTAAGTATTTTGCTATGTTAGAAAAATTTAACGCAATTATAGTTTATGAGCCTTACACATTTGCCTTCTCGAAGTTTTTCTCCAACCCATTTGAGACTATTACTAAAGATCAACTCTTAAATGATCCTATAAAATGTATGAGTTCATTGATGTTAAGCTTCTGGTATATTTTTGATCTCGAAACTAGAGTAAAATGGTTTAAGGATACAGTTAAAGCTTGGAAAATTGATGGCGTTTTAATGCATAATAATGTTTCTTGCAGACCCAATACATGTGCTTTCTATGATTTAAAACGACGCTTGACGGAAGAAGCAGATATTCCCTGTCTAATCATTGATGGAGATCAAAATGATCCTAGAAAGCTGAATACGGTTCAAGTTACTAATCAAATTGAAAGTTTTATTGAAGTTCTTAGAAAAAGGAAGAAAAATTAAGGTTAAATTCGATTTTTATCATTTGATATCCTTCAATTTGTTAGATAAAAATATTAGAAGGTAAAATAGTAAAAAAAAGAAAAAAGTTAAATATTTAAAATAAAATTACTAGATAATTTAATAAAAAGAGCAAATGGGTGGGAAAAAAATGTCTACAACTCGTAAAGAAAGGCTAAATTGGAATATGAAGGGAGTTTGGTATGAGGGATGCGCAGCAGAGGGCCATTGTTCGTTCTATTTTGGCAGAGACAGGGAAGCTCCATGCAAATCATTTCAGTTATTTCAAATTAATGAAGGGAAAATAGGCGACACAGATATCAATGGAGTTTTAGCAATTGAGGTAATTGACTTATACTCCAATAAGGTTGCTGATCTAATGACAAAAGGAGGAGAAGGAGGTTTATATATAAATAACACTACTACTGATAAGCAAAGGAAGTATTTAGAGCCTTTTTTTAGTAATAATATACCAGGTATGCTGTTATTGAGAAAAATTCTAGGAATTAGATACATTGATATTAATCTCACACAAGAGAACGGTACATTTCATATTACGATGCCATATGGAGAGCTAAAATTAACATTAACTCGAGGAGGCGATGGAAAGAGCCCTCAGCGTTTAGAGAATTCTCTATTCGGATCATTTCTGTCTGATATCAAGATCTGCAATACTCATTTCTGGAGCTATAATGATTTTGGAAAGAAATGGGAATTTTTCAATAGAAGTGGTGCGATTGCTGGCTTTAACCTACGGGGTAAATCAAAAAAGTTTTAAAACTGGCATCAAAAAAAGTGAAAAATTTATATATTAAAAGATTGAAAGAAATATAATAATTGATGAATTTTTTGAAAAAATACTAAGAGATATGAAAAACAAGAGATGTTATTAAAATGTCGAAGCTTGATGCGTTAGCTAAGAGAAAAGCGGAAAAAGGAGAAGAAACATTATTAAGATCCAAAGGATATCTTGTATTTATCATTATATATATGGGATTAATCGGTTTAATGGATAATTATTTAGCTTTAATTGAGAATGTTGCCTTTTATTATGTTATGGAGGATTTTGGGGTGTCGCCAGCTGAACTCGCATTCTGGCAAGGCATATATGGGATTATTTCTTTTGGAGTTTTCATAATAGGTTGGTTATCTGATTCTTTTGGGAGAAAAAAAGGAATTTTGCTATTGCTTGTAGTGATGGGTATCCCTGCACTTTTAATTGGGCTGATCTCTATTACATTTCATTTGTTTATGCTCCTATACGCTTTCGTTACATTTGGTACCATATCTAATCTGTGGGAGGTACCCATAACTGAAGAATCACCCGCTGAGAAGCGTGGAACTTATGGAGGTTTGGTCACTCTCTTGAGTTTAATCCCATTATATGCATTTGTTGGAGTAGCCATTGCTACAAACTTAGGATGGCGATGGACTTATGGCATAATGTTTTTCTTCATGATAATCCTTATGATCCCATTGATTTTTATGAAAGAGCCAAAGAGATGGTTGGATGCTAAAGAGGAAAGAGGTCATAAATTTCTTAAACTAAAAACAGCTCTAAAATCTTTAAATAGAAAAGATTTTATGTATATACTCCTCGCAACTTTGGTGTATGGTACTTGGGGTGTGGTTTTCAAATTAAGTTCAACATGGGGCATGCACTATTATGTAAATATTGTTGGTTACTCAGAGGCAGACTATAGTAGAGTATTAATGGTTGCAGGGTTGTGCATATTAGGAGGTGCAATAACAGCAGGCATATTATTGGACAAAATAGGAAGAAAATTAACGCTGATTGTTGGATGTAGTGGTTCGGTCATAGGTTTGGTCTTTCTTGGGATTACAACTTTACCAATTTTCGTTTGGATGGGTTATTTTTTTATGGCTCTGACGTTTGTATGGATCATGGTTTATTTCGCAGAAATCTTCCCTAACGAAATTAGATCAACGGCTACTGGTATCACTGCGTCTACAGCTCGAGTTTCCTATGTAATGGGACCTTTATTAGCATCTGTTTTACTATTAACATTTCCCACAATGGAGTGGTATTGGATAATAGCTGGCATGCTCATGCTTATTCCTTTGCTTTCTCTATTAGCAAAGCCTTACGAAACAAAAGGTATGACATTAGAAGCGATTAAAGAAAAGCGATAAAAATTTTAACTTTTTTTTTTTTATATCATTTAAGCAATTAGCCTAAATTGAAAAATGAAAAGTTTATATATTAGCTCATTTATGATTATTCCGATACCATCGCTCCTTTTAAAGCCAAATGAAACTAAAGGACGAGCTTTGGAAGAAATTAAAGTGGAAAGATAGAAATTAAAATTTTTTTTTCTTGATTATTAAAAAAATTGGGAAGCAATTTTAACATGTGGGCTGGGTGTTAAAATTAGGTATTGATCGCCTATTCGACCAATAGATCCACCTCGCATTTCTAAGAAAGATTTAATTTCCTCTATGCAATATTTTAATTCTTGAATTGGAATTTTATTATTTTCGAGAAGTTCTTTTGCATTGATTACTAATATTTTTCTTCCTAAGAGTTGTTGTTTTATATCTTCTAACTGCTCAATTGACTGGAAATTATACTTTTTAATTAAGAATTTTTGAATCATATATGGAACTTGAAGATAATTTCTCTCTTTCGCAAAACCAAGTGTTTCATGAGGAGATCCATCTCCTAAAATATCATCATATTCTTTTTTCCAAAATTTCAAACTTCACACACCATAACCTTTATTTTAAATTTTATTATTACAAGGATAATTTTAATTTGAAGATATTTAAAGGAATGAGTTATCGGGATGTGTTTTAAAAAAGTATACATATATGATGTTGAAGATAATAAGAGTAATATTGAGATCTTATGAAAAGATAATCAATTATATTTTTTTTGATAATTTTTTTTCTAAAATCTATGGTTACAGTAAATACCGCTAATATTTTAAAAAATATAACATCTAAATATTACAAATGAAGTTTTAAGTAGAGAGCTTTAAATCAAATTAAAATGTATAAATAACCTTACGATAAATTTATCATTAACAGTAAATTTTATTAAAAGTCCTAAAAAGTAAATTAAAATTAAAAATTACGAATAAAAAGAAAATGACCGAAAAAGTAATTATAACAAATAAAGGGATGGTAAGAGCTGAATTTAATTTCTGGGTTGGAAAATATATGGATAAATTCTACGATAACTTGGAAAATAAGAAGATAGTGGGAAATAAATGTACGAAATGCGGAGTTGTTTTTGTACCGCCGAGAAAAATCTGTGGTAGGTGTAATGTAGTAATTTCAATCGACCAAAACTGGGTTGATTTACCTAATACTGGTACTTTAATGAATTATACAATTACGCCCTATAAAGTCACCGATAGAGGTTCAAGAAACATAAAAAAGGGGCAGATAATAGGAATGGTTAAAATTGATGGGAGCAATACAGGGATAGTTTATAAGTTATTGAATATGGAACCCGGAGAGGTTAAAACAGGGATGAAAGTCAAAATAGAATGGGCTGAAAAAACAAAAGGGATCCCTTCAGATATAAAAGGGTTCGTAAAGGCGTGAGGTGGTGAAGTAAAATGGAAAAAGTAGGAATTGTAGGGTATAATCAAGTCAAATTATCATCAGACGCAAATTATGGCCGTTATGAAATGATCTTTGAGGCTGTGAGAGGAGCGATTGACAAAGCAGGCTTAAAAAAGAAGGATATAACTACAGTTATCTCTTGTACAAATGATTATTATGATGGGCGGACGATTTCAAATTGTTTTACAGTTGAAGTTGGAGGAGGCTACATGGTAGATGAGAGTAAAGTGGAGATGGATGGCGCACATGGTGTTTTATATGGATTAATGCGTATATTATCTGGTAATCATAAACTAGCTGTGGTGTGGGGTGGAAGTATGGCTTCTTGCTTTCCATATCATGCAACAAAATTATATGAAACAGACCCAACATGGGAACGACCAATACAGTTAGTAAATGATATAACAGCTAGCGGATTTCAAATGAGGGCTTATATGGAAAAATTTGGTGTAAGTGCTGAAAATATTGCTAAGGTGGCTGTAAAGAATAGGAAAAATGCAGCTAAAAATATTTTAGCATTACCAGAAGCACAAAATCCTAATTTATCTGTTCAAGATGTATTAAATTCTGATAATTATGCAGACCCTGTCACTGAATTAATGGTCGCTCAGCCTTGTGATGGCGTCGCTGCACTATTGTTAGCTCCTGAACAGCAAGCACGAAAAATTACGGATAAACCCGTATGGATTACTGGTGTAGGATGGGCTCAAGATGCTTATTATTTAGGCGATCGAGATTTATCTACAATTACATCAATGGAAATTGCGGGCAGAAAAGCATTTGAAATGGCAGGGTTAAGTAATCCTCGAAGTCAAATTGATGTGGCTGAATTATTTGAAGCATATGCGCATGAAGAATTAATTATGGTCGAAGCTTTAGGTTTGGCTGAGAAAGGCAAAGGATCAAGTTTAAACTCCGAAATTGGCGGTGAACTTCCAATCAATCCTTCAGGTGGTGCAATTGGTGGTAATCCTCTTTGTGCTACAGGATTAATCAGGATCATAGAAGCAGTTAAACAGCTCAGAGGAGAAGCTAATGGCTATCAAGTAATTGGTGCTAAAAAAGCAATAGCTTCTGGACAAATCGGTATGTGTGCTCAAAATAATATTTTGTATGTATTGGAGGGAGGTAATTAAATATGGGAAGACAAGTATGTTGTATAAGTGCAGGTTTTTCAGAACACGCTTCTAAACGTTCCGATGTAAGTATGCCTGAATTAATCAATGAAGCCATTCAGGATTGTATGAAGAAAGTTCCAAGCATTAGTTTGAATGATATAGATGCTTTTGCTAATGGAAATATGCCCGCTTTTGAAGGCTCTAGTCTTCCTGAATTATGGATGACGGATTGGTTGGGAGCGAGAAATAAACCATTAATGCGAGTAACAACTGGAGGTACAACAGGGGGGACAGTCGCTATTTGTGGATATTACAATGTTGCCGCAGGAATACCTGGTGTTGATACCGTGTTAGCTATTGCATTTGAACAGCAAAGTCAAGGTGATACAAGCATAGGTCTTGCAAGTGTTGCACTAGGTGAAATATCAATACTTAACACTTTAGGGATAACATATGAACAGCTTACACGTTTATTATCTGCTGGTGCAGCTATAGGAGTTGCTGCTTATCAAGCTACAACCTATATGAATAAAACAAGGATAACTGAGGAAGATTTAGCGAGAGTTGTCGTACAAAATAGGAGAAATGCTGCAAAAACATGGTGGGCTCACTTAAGAATGCCAAATATTACTATTGAAGATGTTCTAGATACTCCATATATTCAATATCCGTTGCGTTATGGGATGGTTTGTCCTTCCTCTGATGGAGCTTGCGCAATGCTATTTACAACGGAAGAAAAAGCCAAAGAATGGGCTGACATTCCCGTTTATGTAAATGGTGTGGCAAGTGTTGCTAATGAAACAGCTGTACTTGGATATGATGGAGCAGGGTCAGCGCAAGTTGATCCTTCAACTCAACTAGGTGCCATGAAATCAGCAGAATTGGCTTATAGTCAAGCTGGGATCTCATTTCCAAGAAAGGAAATTGATTATGCTGAAGTTTATGCCCCTTTCCCAAATCAGGAGCTCATGTGGGTAGAAAAATTAGGTTTATTTGAAGAAACTACAGCTCCACAAATGTATGAAACAGGTGTAACTGCTCTAAATGGTGAACTTCCGGTATGTTGTTCTGGAGGGGTGGTTTCTACGAATGCAATCGGCGCTAGTGCTATGGAGCGACCCGCTGACGCAGCCTTGCAGATAATGGGAAAATCAGCCAACCAAGTTCCTAAGACGGTACATACATCCATTGGACATGGATGGGGTGGTTCGCTTAACTTATGTACACTTATGGTATTTTCGGACGAACCAAAAAGAAAATGGAGGTAAAATGTAATGTCAGAAAAGAAATTATCTCAAAGAACAGAAAGAAAAGCTTTAGATTATATTAAGAAGGACCATGTAAGAACAAGAACAATGCCTGCCGCATGGTATTTATCAAGTTATAAATTTAAATTCAATATAACTCATATGCAACCTTTCTTAAAGAAATTAAAAGATAAGAAACTTGTTGGAAATCGATGTTCTGGATGCAACAGAATATTTTTCCCTCCAAGACAAGTGTGCGGAGAATGCCTATTAAAACCAGATAGATGGGTTGATATCAGAGAAACTGCCAAGGTTTCTACTTATGCTATTGCCTATCTTAAGAATGCTGAAACAGGTGAGACTGAGGAAAAACCAATGGTCTTAATTCAGCATGATGGCTCAGACACTTGCGCAGTAGCTGAATTAGCTCCCAATATTGATGTTAAGGATACTTATATAAATATGCCAATAAAGGTTAATTGGCGCGATGAAAGAACAGGTGGATTAATGGATATCGAGTATTACGATAAGATAGAAGATGATTCGAAGGATATAGACTAATATTTATAAAACTAAATTTATTTTTTACTTTTTTTTTTAAAATATCTTTTTTTAAACAATTATCGCCAAAAGTGGATTATAGGAGATAAAAAATCCCCACACCAATAAAAAGCATAAGTCCAATAGACTTGTGTCAATCCAAGAAATAATAAAGCGTAAAAAATTCCTAAAATAAATCCTCCAATCACATCTGATGGAAAATGAACTCCCAAAATTAACCTTGTTAACGCCATAATTATATCTAATCCAATAAAAATCAATAAAATAATCCAATAAAAATCAATAAAATAATACGCGATTACAGCTCCAAAAAGTAAGAAAAATGATACATGTCCAGATGGAAATGATTTATCTACTTTAATCAATAAATCGTGTTGTCCTACCCCTTTGTCCTTGAGTGTTATATATGGACGTTCTCTTTTCACGATCTTAAACCGAATCATTACATGTAATATCATACTCTGAATAAATCCACTGGTAAATAAAACGAGCAGATAATAATCCTTCGTGATATATCCATAGACGACCCAAACAACCCAAAGCATCCCAAAAAAATACATGTTTCCGAAGAATGAGAAAATTTTAGCAAACAATATAATTCTTTTTCCTTTAAGAAATTTATTTTTATAGAGTTTTAGAAATGTTTTTTTATCCCACTCGTTGATTCTTTGAATTATTCCATTTAAAGAATTTTTGTCTGACAATTCTAATCTATTATTATGCGGATTCTTAAACTTTGAATAAGTATAACGGCAGATATTAATATTTATATTTTTTCCTAACAATCATCATTTTACTAACTTTAATCATTTGAGAAAGTTGATTGATTAACCGAGAATTTCGTAAGATTGAATATCATGTAAATTAGTATTAAATTTTAAAAAATAATAGAAATAGTTTTTTTTTTTCTAATATTTACAATTCTCAAAAAATAAAATTGTAAAAAAGTGAACTTAATGGTAGAACCAGTAAGTATGTATGAAAAATACTTTAAGGACCCAAAACGAGAGCCAGTTTTAATTGATCATGTCAGAACGCCTATTGGAAAGAGAAGAGGAACTGTAGGACGACTCCGGGGAGATGATTTAATGATTTATTGCTATGAAACTTTGCTAAAGCGGAATGAATTTGATAAAAACTTAATAGGAGATTCTATTGTAGCATGTTGCAGTCAGATTGGTGAATGTGCATTAGATATTGGCAGAAATGTTGCCTTGGGCGCTCATCTGCCCGTTTCTGTACCAGGCATGTCAGTTAACCGACATTGCGCAAGTGGGGCTCAAGCTGTAATTTCGGCGTGGCAGGCAATCGCCTCAGGTATACATGATGTAGTGATATGTGGAGGTGTTGAAGTTCAGAATAGGTACCCAATTCAATCGGACACTTATGTTTTTAATAAAGACCAGGGTAAACCCATAATGGTCCCTCCGAACAAAAAAATATTAACAAATCCTGAAATTATTGCTAAAATGAAGGAATATAAAACTAATATCTCAGGTCAGATTAATTCTGCCCACTATATTGGTATTCTATGGCAAAAAAAGGCTGGACAAACACGAGATGAATATCGACATGAAATAGATGAATTATCATTGCATTCTCATAAAAAAGCTTGTTCCAACTGGGATGAGCGTGGTAAAGAAATCGAACCAATTTGGTGTCCGAAATTAGACGAGGAAACGGGTAAACCTTTATTAGATGAAAATAACAATGTAGCTCAAGACGAAAGTCTTTCTGTCTTAACTAGTCGTGATGAAGGTCCTCGTCCTAATACCTCGATGGAAGCGTTAAGTAAATTGAAAACTATAACTGGACGCAAAAGTCAAGCATTCCTTACTGCTGGAAACAGTTGTCCTACAAGTGATGGCGCAGCAGCTCAAATTTGGATGACTCGTCAACTTGCCGAAGAATTTGGATTAAAAATCAGAGCAACTCTTCTAAATTTTGCCTCAGTTGGAACTGATCCTGTATTAATGTTAACTGGACCGATTAAGGCTATGCCCGAAGCTTTAAATCGCGCTAACATGACATTTGAAGATATGGCCTTCATCGAAATAAATGAAGCATTTAGTCCTGTTATTCATGCTTGTTGTTATGATTTAGGTTTAAATTGGAGAGATCCTATATTTAATATATGGGGCGGAGCCATAGCACTTGGGCATCCCACTGGAATGACAGGGTGTCGATTAATTGGAACAAATCTTCACCAATTAGAACAGACTGGAAAGGAATTCGCTATATCTTCTATGTGTGTTGGTTTTGGAATGGCGCAAGCAACAATCGTTCGTAATGAGCATCCGAAGTAATTGTTTCTCCATTGAAGCCAGAAAAATATGGGAAAATGAATTATTAATAGTTATTATTCAATCAATAGTCTTAAATAAATCGGTTAAACTTACTAATTTCGAAATAAATCTAAATAATATTTCAATAAAACTAGAGTATTATAAACTGTTTTTACAAATATGGAGGGAGTGGGAAATCCGAGAATCGAGGAGATCTCGAAAGATTTCGAACCCACGAAGGCCTATGCCACTGGATCTTAAGTCCAGCACCTCTAATCGGTCTTGACCCATATCAAGAGAGTTTGACCAGGCTCGGTAATCCCTCCAGCTAAATTAAAACAGATCGAAAACCTATAGCGAATTTACTTTCTTAGCTGTTAAAGATAATAATTTAAAATAAAAATTTAGATTTAAAATTTATCTTTGCTATAGATTTAAATAATACCAAGATATTAAAATAGTGATATAAATTATAACAACATAAGTTTTATATAAACTGAGATTCATTTCTAATTTAAAAGTTGTAAAAAGATTATTATTTAGAGGTTAGCATTTTGCCTATTGGTATCTTAATAATTAGATGGGATAACGAAATAGGGCCTATAAACGAGGGATTTTATCCTGATAATTTAAAAATAACAAACAACTTGTTGACACAAGTATATTCAAGCCATAGATATCAATCTTTAAAGCCTGGTTTTGCTTCAATCTCCCTCAAAAATAATAAAGTTGTTTCATTTTTCTCTGGAGTTGGTGAGGATCATATTTCTGTTGAAAATCATGTAATTGCGCTTTTATTACGCCGTGATGAGAAACCCCATAAATATAGGGAAATTTTAAAAAAAATTGCGGCAGAACTTCTTGATAAAATTCCTGATGGTACGTTTAAAGGCGCCTTACCTGATTTGTATCAAGAATTAGCAAAAGTGTAGTTTTTAAAATATTTCTTATGATTTTCGTGGAATATAGCTTTTTTATTACAAGATAAACAATTATTTTGAAGAATAATAAAAATAATATGAAAATATAGTCTCTATTCAAATTTTTTGGCTGTTATTTTTCCGTCAGCGCTCATTTCGACAGCTCCGATTTTTTGCAATTTTTCAACATCTCTTTTCACTGTTACGATTGGAGTACCCACAGCACCTCTTAGATCTTCCAAAGAAATTGAACCGACATCCTGAATTATAAAAAAAGATTTATATATCGGATCTTCTTCCATTATTGGCCTTAATTTATCAAGAAAAAATATTTTTGAAAAATTTTCTTCCTTGAACTTCTTTAGGTCAACCATACTTTGTTCAAAATTCTTAATTGTTTCTTTAGCTTCATTGTTTTTATCGCTTAATTCGCTTAGTGTGCTTTTCATATCATTATACTTCTCAGCCATATCTTTCGCTTCAGCTATCTTTTCTTTATAATCTATATTTTGCTCTAATAATTGAGTTTCCAAATTTGATATTTCTTGTTTTAATTTTTGTTTTTCTTCTGAATGTTTTAATTTTAAATCTTCAACTAATTTTATTTTTTGCTCTACTAATTGAGTTTCCAAATTTGATATTTCTTGTTTTAATTTTTGTTTTTCTTCTGAATGTTTTAATTTTAAATCGTCAACTAATTTTATTTTTTGCTCTACTAACTGAGTTTCCAAATTTGATATTTCTTGTTTTAATTTTTGTCTTTCTTCTGAATATTTTAATTTTAAATCGTCAACTACTGTTTTAGAAATACCTCCTTTGAAATCCTCCAACTGTACTTTTAAAGCTTCAGCCTCTGATTCTGCCTCTTTTACTCTATTTGATAGAGTTTTTAAAGTTTCATTTTTAGCATTAACTTCTGTATTTTTCTCAGCCAATTCTGCTTTTAGATCTCCAATAGTTTCAAGCGCTGCTTCTATTTTAATTTGAGTAGGATTCATGCGTTTTATTGTTAATTCTAATTCTTTTTGAGCTTGAACCATTGAACCTTTAGCATGATCTAAATCTAAATCCTTTTCTCTAAGTTGGGCTCGTTGTTCGCCTATAATTCTTTTTAATTCTATTATATCATCTGGTATATCATCTATTTCGCCTAATTTTGATTTCTGTTCATCCAAGAGAGCTGTCTGTTCACTTATGATTTTTTTCTGTCTCTCTACTAATTCAGTTAAACGCTGTACTTTTTCTTCCATGCGTGCTGTCATGTCTTGGCTTTTTTCGAGACTATCAAGAGTTTTTCTTAAATCTTTTTTTGCCATTGTTATCTTTTATTTTGTATTTTAATTTTAAATCGTAAATATTAAATGTTGATGGAGTTATTTATTTTTTTCCATCAAATATCTATAACTAATAATAGGGTAATCTTTTAAATAGTTATCAAATTATATAAGATTTACTTTCAATAATTTGTTAAGATTAAAAGGTGATTTAACTTTTCAGCTATATATTTTAAATCTAAAATATCAAATCTTTTTATTCTTATATCTTATAATTATAAAAGTGAAACCGAGGGATTGACTTTAAACTCTATTATTTTTTTTAATAATAAAAAAGATATATTAGATTACCTTGAAACTAATGATTTGAAGTTAAAAAAAAGTTTTAATCCAAATGAAGATATCTTACTCCAAAGTTTATTTATTTTAATTAATGATTATTTTTCAGGTAAAAAAATCAGTTTGTACCAAAAAATTAACGATTTAAAAATAGATTTAAATCTAAAAGATAAATTTTCTACAAAATTTGCTTTAAAGGTTATTGATCATATATTAAGTATTAAATATGGTGAAGTTACAACTTATTCAGATATAGGAAAAGAAATAGGCTCAAAAGCCTATAGAGCAATTGGTAATGTTTTGAGAAAAAACCCTTTACCTCTAATTATTCCCTGTCATCGTGTTATCAGAAAAACCGGAGATATAGGGGGTTTTATGGGAAAAACCATTGAATCTTGGCAACAAGATTTAAAACAATATTTAATAGATATGGAAAAACAAAATTGAATTAATAGGTTAATTAAAATCCACCAGATTTTATGTCAAAAACAGTACCAACTGAACAGTTAAAGGCCTTAGTGTTCATCATTCTTGATGTGTTTAATTCCCAGATAAATATCTCTCCAGAACAATGAATCGGAAAAAGATATAATGGTTTAAAATTTTCTTGGAAAGTTTTTAAATATCTTATTGTAGCTCTTATTCTCTCTCTTTCTACTTGTGCCATGTGAAATCCTCCAATAATGTGAGTAATTAATTTATCCTTTGTTAATTTCTTTACAATATCTAAAGTGTTCATAACTCCTGAGTGGCAGCAACCATTTAAAACTATAACATTTTTATCATCTTCAATAATTAAACATTTATCATCAAGGATTTTATCAACTTTCAAAATGCCATCCTGCAGAGAAAAAAAATTATTAAAATCTTCCTCCTCATATACTCTTGGAATCTCTCCTGTTACGCTAATTTTTAATCCTTCAAGGTTCAGTAGTTCATAGGGATTTTTCGCAAAAAACACTTTTCCATTTAATTCATTTATCTTATCTAAATCAGCAGGTTCTTGATATATAATTTTAGCTGATTTTATTAATGGCATAATTTCCTCACGAGTTTTTCCCTTTAAATCTTCATCCTTAATTTCAAAGGACCGTCTAAAGTATCTTTCATATTTACACGAGTTATGACAAATTACAGGAACGGAATTATCAATCCTCTTTAAAAGAGGATAAAGTCCTCCTGTATGGTCATAATGCCAATGAGATAACACTATAAAATCAGTTTTGCGGATTTGATACCCTCTTAAATCTAAGTTATATAGAAACGTTAAATTAGTACTCCCCGTATCAAAAATGATTCTTTTTATTAATTTCGGACCCCATTGCTCGTCTAGATCATCCATGTCATAAATATTAATCAAATAACCTAATCCATGCTCAGCTAAAGACTGAGTCGCATACAATTTATTTAATTCTACAAATTTTAAACCGTAACGCTGTTTTAGATTCTGAAATGGTAAAACCGAATTATTTGTTAGAAGGATAATTTCTATTTTATACATGTAACACCGTCCTTATAAAAACAATATTATATAATTTCCAAGAATTATTAAAATTACTGCGAAAATAAACCTTTTTCGAAATTTCTCGCGCAAGAGCAGGATCGAAAAAACTTGTTGAACCATTGGAGTATTTGCCGTAATTGTTGATGTCAAAACTAAGCCATTAATTTCAGCAGCTTTATAAAATAACGAATCAGCAAAGCCTAAAGATAACGATCCAGCAATTCCGATATAAGCGTAATACTTTAAATCTTTTTTATTTTCCTTTTTAAAGCCAGAATAGTATTTTCTTTGAAATATACCTAATAAAGCCATGCTAACTGTGGCAAAAGCGATTCGAATGAAATTAGTGACAAATACATCACCACTAATAATTCTCGCTTGGTGAAAAGAGACAATCGCAAGTGCCCAAAAGAATGCAGTTCCAATAGCAAAAATAATTCCTATAATAATATTTTCAGATTCCTTTAGTTTTAACTCATTTTCTTCAATTGAATCAATATCATTTTGTTGTTCTACCTCTTTATCTTTTTTACTTAATAAAAAAACACTTGAAAGGATCAATATACCTCCTATAAAAATTGAGATTGTAATATTTTCACCAAATAAGAAATATGCGAAAGGATAAACAAAAACTAGTGAAGTTTGCGTTAATGGATATGCCCTGGAAGCATCGATTTTTTTTAATGAAGCAAAATAAAATAAATCCCCAATTGTTACTGTAAGTCCAGAGATTAAACAAGCAATTAAAAATATATATAATTCCTCTTCACTTAATTCAGGAAAAAATTGATAATTTCCAAGAACTAAGGAGATAAGAAGAGTGAAAGAGCTAACACAACATAGTCTAAATAATATTGTTCCCTTTGGATCCGTTTTTTCTAATCCTTTCTTATATACCAATGATGCTATAGCCCATGTAAAAATAGCGTCAAGTGCTAATATATAACCAATTAATTCTGCCATTTAATTCGACTAACTAGTAATTAATTTTTATATTTTGCTTATTTTAGAGAATCATCAATTATTTTTCCGATTAAAATTCTATTAGTATAGATACCTTCTTTTAATTTAGCTCCGCATTTCCTTCTACCTTCGATTTGATATTTTAACTTCTCAACGTATAACTTTTCTGCCTTTACATTGCTATTAAAATATTCCGTTTCCAGTTTTTTAAGTCCTTTCTCTTTCGCGATATTCTCTATAATTAAAAGTAATCTAGTTCCTAAGCCTTTATTTTGAAACTTAGGATGGATTGCTATACCCCATTTCCCGATATGACCCATTTTTTTATTTCTTAGGTTTAATTCCAAGTTCGCAGAAGCTATAATTTTTTCATTATATATAGCCCCTATCATAATATAATTGTCTTTATTTGACATTATTATTTCAAAATTTCTTCTATCTTGCTCTAAATTTTCCTTATCAAACTCTAAAGCTAGATACTTATTTACTTGATTAAGCCAACTGTGAACATATTCATAATTTTTATTGATTTTGTAATCATCCATCGTTAATCTTTTGATGAATACGACTCTTCCGTCTTTTATTTTAAACTCTTCAATCATATCTAATCGATTTTAATTTTAACTAGTTTTAAATAATTTTAAAAGTATATTAAAAATAAGTTAAATGAATGCTTAGCCCTTTTATAATCTTATTTAAATTTCTTAAATTTAGAGATGAAATGTGATTTAATTGAATTATATCGAATTAATAAAAGAATTGACTCTAATTCATTGCGCAAGAGGTCCATTGAGGTGCTACAAATGCAAAAAATTGGAGGAGGAAGGAAAAAAATTCTGTTTGATCAGAGCTTATTTAAAGACAGGAAAAATTGCTCGACCTATGACTCGAATTAATATCACCAATGAGAAAGTATTTTGTGAATACGTCGTTGAAAGAGTGTTTATAGACGAAAATGAAGCAAAGAAATATGCTATACATAATGGGATAGAAATTCAATAATCCAATATGAGAATTTATTTTTAATTTGGAGAAATTTAATATATTTTGAGTTATTTTATGAAATTATGAGAAAAGAAGATATAATAAGGTCTATCGATGCTAACTTCCTAAGAGACTCTAATATTCAAAAAACAGACCTAAGTAAAAAACAAAAGATAAATAAATCATTAACGTTTAGTTCAGGAACGACCACTGTCGGCTTAATATGTAAAGAGGCAGTTATCTTAGGTACTGATAAAAGGGCTACGATGGCATACTTTATTGCTAGTAAAATATCTGAAAAATTATTCAAGATCCAAGATCATCTATGGATGACAACTGCGGGATCTGTGGCTGATGCTCAGTATATTATTGACATAATAAGAGCAGAAACAACGATATATCAACTTCAAAAAGAAAAGCCAGTTCCAATAAAATCAGCCGGAAAAATGTTGTCAAATCTTCTCTATAGATATAAATTATTTCCCTTTCAAGTTGGTCTTATATTAGGAGGCGTGACCAAAGAGGAAGGTCCTGTATTATTGGATGTTGGTGCTTATGGTTCAATTTTACCAGAAAAATACGTTGCTGTAGGAAGCGGACAGAATTTTTCTTATGGAGTGTTAGAAGCTAAGTATAAAGATGGATTATCAGTTGAAGAAGGGAAAAAAATCGTCAAGGCAGCTGTGACATCTTCAATAATTCGAGATATGGCAAGTGGGAATGGAATTGATATTGTTGTTGTTAAAGAGGAGGGTCCAGCAGAAAAGGAGTTTATTTCAATAAAATAATGCGGATTCTGCATTCTTAAGAGTAATCAATAATTTTACTTTGAATTTTATATTCACCCATTATTTTTCCTTTAATAATTTCCCTCACTATTTATTAAGTTTTTTCTTTAAGAATAAAGTTTAAAAATATAGATTTTTCTAATTTTAATGATTCTAGTAAATTTAATAATAATAGCATATCTTTATAAAGATAAATTACATAATTAAGTCAAAATAGCTGACATATAGATTAATCTTGATTTTGTGAAGAAATTTGAGTCCTCTACGTGTAATCGTTGATTTATCACATAACGAAAAATTAGAAGATTTTCCGGAGTTTTCTTTAGGTGAAGACGATTACGATGTTGATTATATAGATAAAACTGATACTTTCGATGATTTCGATTTAGAAGACTATGATCTTTTATTTATTGGAAATATTTCTCATTCAAAAAAAAATAAATCTTCTTTTTTTAGACCAGATGAATTAAAGCAAATAAAAAGATTTGTAGGTGAAGGTGGTGGTTTATTATTAACATCTGGCGCAGGTGGAGATCAAGATATACCCATGAAACAAGGTTCTATTAGAGTATTATATAAAGTAACAGGAGTTCGAAGGTTTTGGAATGGAACAATATTAGAATTGGGTACTAATTTCTTAGTTAAAAAAAAAAATGTTTTGATTACTGAATTGTTTTCCCATCCAATTACTAAAGGAATTACGGAATTAGTATTTCCTAATTGTACATTTTTTAATTTGGCAGAAGAAGAAGTTGAAGATATAATAGTAACTTCAGAAAAAGCAGAATTTCAATATCACAACGATGATGATATTGACGAAGTAGGACCGGTGCCTATATGTGTTGTTAGTGAATTCTTTAATGGAAGATGTGTCACGATTGGCTCCTCAGATTGGTTAATTGAAGATAACGACTATGGTTTAGACGCAGGGGATAATCTCAAGTTCCTGGAAAATATTATTAAATGGTTATCCTTTGAAATATAAAAATTTTTTCTACTATGGTTTTTAGAATATTACGTCCAGACTCGCATTCAGTTTGGCAAAACGAAGATATCCTTAAACGTTTTTCTAGATATAGAGGTATTTTGGATGGAAAACAAATAGCAAGATATTTAATAGCTAAAAGCTTAGAATGCAACTTTGATTCCACAACCGATTCTTTAGAGAGTTTAGAGACATTATTAAAAAAAAAATCTATTGAATTTAACGAGTTATTGAAAAATATACCCGAAGAACTTAAAAATCGCGAGATTAAACCAACTTCTTACGTTGAATTGGCTGAAGCCATCGCAAGAAAATATCTTGAGAATTGCATTTTTTGCGAAAGAAAATGCGGTGTTAATAGAATTCAAGATGAAAAAGGGTATTGCTTATTAACAAAGGACTCCTATGTTTCCTCAGCTTTTTTACATTTTGGAGAAGAATCTGTTCTCATTCCATCTGGAACAATTTTTTTTCAATCTTGTAATTTTGGGTGTGTGTTTTGCCAAAATTACGATATCTCTCAAGATTGGAAGGGTAAAAAAAATATCGAGGATATTGCTCAAAAAGTTGATGGAGAACGATTAGCAGTTATAGCAGAAAGACTGGTTGAAAAAGGAGCATTCAATATAAATTATGTTGGTGGTGATCCTATACCAAATTTACACACGATTGTTGGTAGTTTAAAATATCAAACATCAAATATTTGTCAGTTATGGAATTCAAATTTTTATTTGACTAACGAATCACTGTCATTGATTATTGATTTTATGGATTTTTGGCTACCCGATTTTAAATATGGGAATAATAAATGCGCTGAAAAATATTCTGGTATTAAAAATTATTTCGATGTTGTATCTCGTAATCATAAGAGAATACATGACGAGGGTAGTGCCGAAATAATAATTCGCCATCTTGTAATACCGAATCATATTGAATGCTGTTCTAAACCAATCTTAGATTATGTAGCAAAAGAGATACCCAAATGTGTTGTCAACATTATGGGACAATATAGACCGCAATATAAAGCCCATAAATATAAAGAAATTAATAGGCATCCCTCAACAAGGGAAATGATGGATGTAAAGAATTACGCTGATGAATTAGGAATATTATATAACCCTGTCTCATGAATCTTTTTAAGTTTTAATTCTACTATTTAAAAATTGTCATCTTTCAATCTCTTTTTAGAAAAATCTATAAGGAATCTAATATTTTCAATTTTACCTAATTATCAATAATAATGTTTAACTTTTATGAATTTATTATGAGCTTTAAATTGGAAGATGTTAAAGGTTTAGGCAAAAAAGCGGAAAATCTTAAGGATGCCGGAATAGATTCAGTTGAAAACTTAGCAAATGCTAAAGTAGATGATTTAATAAAGATTAAAGGTATTGGTAAGGCGTCTGCCCAAAAATTTATCGATAATGCTAAAAAATTATTTGAAAGTAAATCTAGCGAAGAAAAATCCGAAGAAAAGACAGTATCCGGAGAAGTTGATGAAGAAGAGAAGAAAGTCCAAGAAGAACTTAAAAGATTAGAAGAAAAGAAAAGAAAATTACAGGGAAAAACTGTTGAGAAAAATGATTTCATTCTCGTAATGTTAACTGGTAGAACGCAAAAGGGAAAAATCTTTCAAGTTTCTTCCGTAGACGACGCAAAGAAAGCTGGTATCTATGATGAGAAGAAGGAACATCTTTATACACCTGAATTTGTAATTGTAGGAAAACCAGGATTCTTAAATGAAGGTCTCATGGAAACTATTGAGAATATGAATTATTTTGAAAAAAAATCAGTACGAATTCCACCAATAAAAGCTTTTGGTAAACGAGATCCCGCAAAAATCGAAAGAATTGGTATTGCTAAATTTAGAAGAATGAATGATGGAAAGATTCCAGAAATCGGACAAGATTTCACAAGAAAAGATGGTCAAAGAGGGACTGTTACTAATATTTTACAAGGCAGAGTCATAATAGATTATAATCATCCTTTAGCTGGGCAATCTCTTGATTATAACATTGAAGTAATTGATAAAATTGAAGATTTTAACGAAAAAATCGAATATTTTATGATATCCAAAGGAATTCCTAAGCAAAATGTTTCAGACTTTAAAATTAATTACAATAAGGAAGTTCAATCAATTGAATTTACAATCCCTAAACAGTTTTTATTCCAAAATCTAACATTATTAAAATTTAGTTTAGCAATGGATTTACAAACTCATATGGCAGAAGAAATCAACGATATAAAATTTATTGAAATTTACGAAAAAATGCCAATACCAACAACGCCGTCAGAATCGGTTATGAAAAAAGTTGAGGAATATAATAAACAACAAGAATCGGAACAAGAAGAAGAACAGTCGGATAATAAAAAATAATTATTATAATATATATTCAATTTACTTTAATTCTTGAAACTAATTCTTTCTTTTTCAATTTTGCTTTTTTATATTCAGCTTTTTTAATTAAATAATCTTCATATTTTAGTTCAAGGTCAGTTTTCTTTTTTGAGGAATTCTTTTTAGTTTTTAAATAGTTGTTTTTAGCCTTCTTATATGCCCTTTTAGCCTTACGAAATTCTCTCTTTATTTTTTTATATAGTTTGTATTTGTTTTTAATATCACGTCGAGATAATGAGCTTATATCTTTTATGCCAAGTTCTTTTAATTGCTCTTTAAATTTATCTATAGACTCAAATTTTATGACGTTCATACCTAATTGTTTAGCGGGAATGAGATTTTTGAGTTTATTGTCAATAAAAATGCAATATTTAGGTTTTGTTTTCAATTTTTTTATTACATGTTTATATTTTTCTAAATCTGGTTTCCTAAGTCCAATTTCGTTTGATAAAAAGATATGATCAAATAAATTATAAAACCCTTTAAGTTTATTTGATTTTACGTGAACATCAAAGGTATTTGACATTAAACTAACCGTATATCCTGCTTTATGTAGTTGGTGGACAATTTCCTCCATATCTATTGATAAATGGGAAAATTTAGAATATAATTGAAACCATAATTCTAAATAATAGTCTACATTAACAGTTTTAGGTTGTAAAGCTCCATCATTTTTCTTATGCAGATAATAATATCTCTTAAGAACATTCTCTATAAAATCACGTGATGTGATAATACCAGCTCCTACTTGCCGAAAAAGTTTTCTATAATAAGAATTATCTGTTCGAGGGATTGCTATATTTAAGTCGTGTTCTATTATATCAAATAGATTCTTAATACTATGGGTCGGTTTTATGAGTACCCCTCCAAAATCGAAAATAAAGTGTTCAATTTCATATAATTTAACTTTTTGAAACCCGAATACCTTTCTAATAATATCTTCTCCTTGGTCTTGAAAGTTCATTAGTATTTTAAACTAAATCAATTATGTAATAAATATATTTTAAAAATGCTTTTTTAATTTTTTAAATTCTCTCAAAATCAGATTTCCAATTTTAGAAACGGGATCTCCTCCACATTTCCAATTTGTAAACTCTGGAAATGATCCAGGATCAACAACAAACAATTTACCTGTATTTTTTTCTTTAACAATGTCTAAATGTCCGAATAATAGATTATAACTATTTTTCCATTTTAAAATAATTTCTAGTATGTCATTAGGCGTATCTCTTTTTATCATATCAGAATGTTCATTTTTTAAAGGAAGTTTTTCTAATGTACATATCTCGTTATTAATAAAATAAACATTATAATGTGTGCCTTCAATAAATTTTTCTAAATATAAAATTTCATTGGATTCTGCTCCAATATCTCTGAAGGTATTTATGATTTTAACGCCTCTGCTTCCAGAACTTGCAATTGGCTTTAAAAGTAATGGAAAGTCATTTTCTGTGAGGTTGATTATCAACGCTTTTAATGTTCCGTAATAAAAACGTGGATATATTAAACCGGCGTTTTTTATTAATAAATAAGCTTCCAATCGGTTTTTGTGTTTATAACTAATTTCTGGATTAGGTATAACTGGTATATTATTTGCCTCGATATAATACCCTGCATAGATAAAAGGTATTTGATGCTTCGATTTTAATATGTATAAATCATTCTCAAGTAATGACTCATCTATACATAGATTTTCTTTTGTATAGATTTTAACATTATATCCTTTACTTTCATAAAATAGTTTTAATTTCCCAGTAAGATATCCTGTTCTTTTAGATAATATTCCTATTTTCATGTTATAATGTTATTTATTGGTTTTTAGCTTGTTCTATTAAAAATTCCGCAAATATTTTTGGTCCATTTTCAATATAATTAAAATTTGGCATAGAATTTATGTCTGTTAGATAATACGTCCCATCTTTTGATTTTAAAAAGTCTATAGATGAAGCTTTAAGATCTAGAATTTTTATTGCTTTTAATGCGATTTCTTTTAATTCAGGAATCTCCTGGATTTTTCTTCTGGTTTCCATTTTATTTGGGTTTACTAAAAATGGAATTTGTTTATAGAAAAATAATGTATCTCCAAAACCATATATTTTATATTCCCATTTACTTTTAACGAATTTCTGGTAATAATAATATTGATAATCCTCTTCTCCTCCCTTGACTTCTTTAATCGCTCTCTCATCACTAATCTTTAGATGTCCATTTTTTTTTAAAATTTTTGGCTTAAAAGTATATGTTTTTTGGTCAACTATATTCTTTACAATATGATCTTTAAATGGAGCTTGACAAGTTGAGGGAAATAATGAAAAATCGGGCACACAGATGCCGGCATTTCTTAATAAAATACTATTTAAAAATCTATGCAATGTTAGCCAAATTGCTTTTGAAGGATTAATTACTGGGATTGAGGTTTCGTTTTCAATCATTCGAGCGAGAGAGACCAATAATTTTCCTTTTCCCTTAACAAAAAATAGATCTTCATCAAATTCTAAATTTTCATTTTTAATTAAGTAAGAATCTTCTACATATAACTTTACATTAGATTTAGATTTTAAATATTTTAAAAAATCTGAGATTTTATATTCCAAATGAAATTTATCAATAATAATTCCAATTTTTGGTTTTTTCATGAATATCTAAATTTTAATCTGATATTAAATACATGAGATTTATTCGATTTAAATGAATATATAATGATTTATATATCACAATTTAGATAAATTTCATTAAAAATTTATTTACGTAACCCTGTTAGGCGATTCCCGATATAGATTCCCTATATAAATAATAAATAGATTTATATAGAATGCTTTTTATAAGAAACCAAACTGATGAGATTTTTTTATGCCTAAAAAAATCATTATTGGTTCCATCTGTAATCGAGATCTCGAAGTTTTTAACGAGATCAAGAGATTTTCTAAGATTAATTATGGAATAAAATTTATTAATCTCATAAAAAACGATTCTGCTTTTTCTATCAAATATTTCAAGAAAAAATTGAAGAAATATAATATAGATTTCTTAATTGTTAAATTATACTCAGAGGAATCAAATCATAAAGTATACGATGCAATCAAAACATATGCATCTAATATCCCTCGATTGAATAGTGTAAAATCTGTTCAAACATGCGAGAGCCGCAAAGAAACATTTAAATTAGTAGAGAAAAAATGCAAAAAACTTAATATTCCTAAATCTTTTTACTCGATAAACGACGCATTTGAAGCAGTGTCAAATGGAACACCCTTAATTATAAAATTAGATACACATAATATAAGAAATTTATCTAAATACGATCGAATTATTGGTGTCGCGAAATCTAATGATGATTTTATTAAGTTAATTAGAGAATATGATGTAGAGAATAATAGTTTATTTTTCCAAGAATACTTAGGAAAACATGATAATGTTTATAAAGTGTATATAATTGATCGTTATGTACAAACAACTACGTCTCAAAATCTTTTATTGCAACATAAACTTTCCCCTTTAGAATTAGTACACCTTAGAGTACCAATAGAAAAAGAATTTAAAAGACAAATCTTAAGATTAGGGCGAAAATTTGGTATGACGATCTTTGGTGTTGATTATATCTTGAAAGATGACGCTCCTTATATAGTAGATATTAATGATTTTCCTGGTTTTAGCAATATTCCCGAGGCCATTAGCATGATATCTGATTATATATATAAATTCTGTCTTGCGAGACAAACTCTTACTAAGCTTCCAATGAGACTAAAAGTAAAAACTTATATTATGTAAGAAATAGATAAATAGTAATACTATTAAATTCTTATATTATCGCGATCTTTTTCCTTGGATAAATCTTACAAGGCGTCGTTTCGCCCTAAAATCTTGGAGCTGTTTTGGAGGGTGCTTCATAAAAAAAGAACTTGCTGAATGTAATATGCCTCCAATCTGTCGATCTTTAGCTATTTTTGATATTCGAATACAATCTGCAATAATACCTGCTGAATTATTCCCATCTTCAACAAACATGGTGACATCTACTCTAACAGGAGCGCCTCCAAAAATACGTCCTTCTAATCTCATATATGCTTCTTTTTGATTTTTTAAGAATGGAATATAATCAACAGCAGAAATTTGACATTCAACAGTATCTTTATTTTGTAACTTAGCAACGACTGCCTCAGTTTTGGATTGGCGTTTTCCTTCTTCATAAATTAGCTCCCCGTTCGGTTTAGGTGTTAGAAGGTTTAAGAAATCGCTACATCCACCCCAATCAAGTTGTATTGTTCTATCCAATATCGCCCCACGCATTGGAAAAAGATTTGCTAAGGCTCTATGAATAATTGTTGCACCAACCTGAGATTTCACATCGTCTCCAATTAAAGAAAGTCTTAATTCTTCTGCTTTTTGGACTATTTCTGGATCTTTCGCAACTTTTGATGGCATTCCACACACAATACAGGCTCCTGCATCAAGTGCAGCCATTGCATAAAATTTCACAGCTCTATGGGCTCCAGTTGGTAAAAGAATTACAGCGATATCAACACTTCGTTCTCTTATTTCTCTAGCAATATCAGCTTCTTTTTGGTTATTATCAACAGGCACAATATTTTTTATGTTGCTATCCAAACCATCCATTATAGGACCTTTAATGACAGGAGCATTTAGAAAATCTGGACGATATAGTTCCATATTACAATTTGGTTCGGCAAATATGGCTTCACTAAGATCTTTTCCAACTTTGTTTGCGTTGACTTCTATGCCCAACACAAAACTTATATCATTGATGCTATATTGTGTTATTTCTGGTAGAATTCCTATAATTTTATCTGGATTTCTTTTATAGTTTTCGATTCCTTGGACAAGAGCAGATGCAACATCTCCAATCCCTATCAGACAAACATTAATTTTATTTGTCATGATAATGAGTATAATTAAATTATTATATTTAAATCATTACGAAATAAGAATAGAGATTTTTAAATCTTTAAATTAAATAAGAAAAAAAATAAAGAATTAAAGAAGAAAAATAATCATAGATCCGCAAAGAAAATGATGAATTAATAATAAAAAAAAAGAATGAGGAAAATGATTTTTAACTTTATTCGATTAATAATGTTTCTTTGACTCTAAGAAAGAATGGAATTGATATCATAAAAAATATTATAGCTACGACAAATATCCATTGCAGGCCGTAAATTGTAGCAATAATACCTGCTGCTAAGGCTCCAATTATCTGTGAAACAGTAAATACAATGTTTAATACACCCAAAAATTTACCTCTTTTCTCTTCAGGAAGAAGATCTTGTGCCCATGCCTGCATAGGAGTTAAAAGTCCTAAAATTCCCACCAATATGAATGGAAAAAAGATATAAAGTAAAAGGAAGTTGATTTCATTACCATTTTTCACGAACATTATCATAACAAATCCAAGACTAGTTATTATAATAGAAGCAGGTATATATTTTTTTCTGCCATATTTATCTGCTAGTTTACCAAGAATCATCGTTATTACGATAAGAATAGGAAAACTAATAACAATCACCATTAAAAGTTGTAATGTTGTAAGGCCTAACGAGAAAATAAAAATAAATAGAAACGGTATTATTGCACTAATTCCACATCTAAAAATAGTTAAAGCTAAAGTTATCCGATAGAATTCATTTTGTTTTCTAAATTCTTCAAGATCAAATATTTCTTTTAATTCTACGAAAAATCCCTTTTTAGGAGGTAATTCAGAGACAGGCTTTTCCTTAACAAAAATGAATCCTATTAACGCTCCAAAAATAAAGGCTCCTCCACCAATCGAAAGTATAAATAAGTATCCTTCCTGATTAATAATATTTCCCTCTCCGCGTGGATTTGGAACCGCAAACAATTCATTTGCTAATAGAAATGCTGCTATTCCGATCAATAATCCTATAAATCCGACTGCATTTATAATTCCATTAGCTCGCCCTCTATATTCAGGCTCCACGATATCTGGTACAAGAGCTCTTTCAGATACATAATATGCGTTAGATGCAATTCCAATAATGATGACATCTAAAAAAAGACACCAAAGATAATTTGGGGCAAACGCAAATGTAATCATTGCGATACCGGCAATAATTCCCCCAAACAGCAAGTAAGGTCTTCTTCGACCGTATTTAGAACGGGTATTGTCACTAAATATTCCCCACACTAGGTTCATTATTAACCCCATAGTAGCTGATAAAGAAACCATTATTGAGACGTAAATTTCAGGTAATTCTAATACATGAACTAAGTACGTGTTAAAAAAGTTCTGTTCAAAAAAGCCAAAAATGACATCGCAGGAGTATAAAATCCCAATTAAGATCGCTTGAATTAAAACAACTTTAGGCATAGCCTTCTTTAATTTTTTATCTTCCATTTGAAAATCAACCATATTTTTTTTTAAAATATTTTTTTAAAAGTATAAATTATCAATTCTAAATAATGTTTTCATTAGCTTTTCATACATTTATAGTTTACGCCAAAGTTTGCGAAGTATGTGTGCTGCCATTTTTGGTTGGCGATCTCTTGTAAATACTCCTTTATAATTCAAACCTCCCGCTCTCAATATACCTTGTGCAGTTTTGAAATCACACAAGTTCCAGACATGTTGTCCTACAACATAATCTTTAGTATTTAAAAGCTCAATATATCTCCTTATGAATTCCATTTGATACTCTTCGCTAAACATTTCTGGAGGTTGAGCATGACATCCTGGAATGGTATCGGTTCCAAATTCAGATAAGATTATTGGTTTAGAGTATTTTTTATATAATTTGTCCAATTCTTCAGAAAGTAATTCGATACCTTCTTCAATTCTTCCTGGTTGAGTATACCATCCATAATAACGATTTAAACAGATAATATCTAAGAATTTGTAAGTATTTTCTCCTGTACCCATCATATTAGCTATAGTAACTGGTCGAGTCGCATCTTTTTTCTTCGCAATTTCATATAATTTACGGAAAAATTCTTTTGCTCTAATACTCCTATGGGGTTCATTAGCTAAACTCCACATTATTACGCTTGGATGATTTTTATCTCTTGCGATTAATTCTTGAATATATTGCTGGCATAATTCGAAATGACGATCAATAATTTTGAGATCAAATGTGAGCCCTACTGCTGGTGTTTCATCAATAACCAAAAAGCCTAGGCGGTCAGCTAAGTCTATCATCTGTTCTGAATATGGATAATGAGATGTGCGAAAGGAATTGGCACCTATCCAACTTAATAAGGCGAAATCTTTAATTAAAATCACTGGAAAATAACCCTTTCCAATGATCGGAAAATCTTCATGACGCCCAAATCCAGTCAATTTTATTGGTTTTCCATTTAGGAGTAATTGATTACCTTTAACTTCAATCGTTCGAATTCCTATTGATAAAGCGTACGAATCAAAAATAATGCCATCATGAGAGAGCTCTACTATCAAATCGTATAAGTTTGGGGCTTCTGGAGACCATAGTGCTGCATTATCCACTGATAAAGTGGTTTTTGTTAATTCTCCAGTAAGCGAAACTTCAGATATAATATTTGCACTATGTCCGCTCAAATTAATCAATGCTTTTTCTCCATAGTTGCCAGTTCTCTGAATTTTAATATTAATATATCCATTAGTACCTTCAGTGGTAGTTATAACTGTGAGATCTTTAATCCCCTCTTTAGGCATTGTATAAATTAACACTGGGCGATGTATTCCACAGAAAGGAAAAAAATCAAAATTTGTATTAGGATAATTTAAAGGTCTCCCACTTGGAGGAACATGTTCTTTGGCTAAATTACCATCCACTCGCATAATTAATCGATTGTTTTCGGTTTTTATTAAAGATGTAATATCATATTCGAAAGGCAAGTGGCCACCTTCGTGTTGACCAAGCTTTTCACCATTTAACCATACATCTGCCACGTAGTTAACAGAGCCAAATCTCAAAAATATACGATGATTTTCCCAACTCCACGGCAGATTAAAAAAAGTCTGGTACCATGCGGGACCTAAAAAATCACGATTACCAGCGAATTGTTCGTTCCAACTAGCTGGTACTGCTATGGGGTGAGCATCATTAAGACCATTTTGCCAATTATTTATCAGACCCTCATCATTAAAATCAAAACGAAAATCCCACAAACCAGATAAATCAATGCATTGGCGATATTTATTTATTTGAGGATAAAGCATATTATTAAATATTAATAAAAGTTTTTATGCTTTTTTAGAATTTGAATAATTAGATAAAACGGCTTTAATCAGAGTTTATATGAATAGTAGAGAGAGAGTAAAAAAGGCGTTCCATTTCGATAAACCCGATAGAGTACCTATGTCTCAAATGAACTTAAAAACAGATTTTTTTCCAGTCTATCAATATCATCCTAAATCTTGGCAGCCACAAAATTATCCTCCTCATGTAAGAGGGGGTGTTGAAAAAATGACTAAAATAACATATAGAAAATTCGTATATAATTGGAAAAATACAATGAGAAACGAAGCAAGATATTCTAAAAAGTGGTGGAAAAATCCTCATGAGAGTATTGATGAATGGAGTACTATTTGGAAATCTTCAGGAACACAAAGTGATGATATAACAAAAGGTCATCCCTTTAAAGGTTTTCTTCAGGATGATTGGGATAAAATTAATGATTACCAAATCCCTGACGCATCAAATCCGGAGCGATATAGGATGATAAAAACAAAAATATGGAAATTATTAGGTAAGAATAGATATACAGTTGGTGAAATGGGAGCAAATGGTCTATTCAATCAATGTAGTCAAATTAGGGGTTTTACTAATCTTCTTATTGACTTTGCAAGACATTCACAAGAAGTAGATCAATTAATCAATAAAATACTTCCTTTTTACTTGATTCAAATTGAAAAATTTAAAGAATATTATCCAACACTAGATTCAATTATTATCGCAGATGATTTAGGAACTCAAAAATCGCCGTTCATCAACCCAAGAATTTTTCAAAAATTTTTTAAAGAACCTTATAAAGAAATCATAGATTTAACTCATGAATTAGGAATGGATTTTATTCTACATTCTTGCGGTCAAATTTTCGAATTAATGCCAGATATTATTGATATTAATATTGACGTGTTTGAATTTGACAGCCCCCATATGACTGGAGTCGAAAATTTTAAAAAATTTGCAAAGGAGCGAAAGGTGGCATTCTGGCTTTCATCAAATATTCAGAGTACATATCCTCTTGGAACACCTGAAGAAGTAGAAGAAGAAATAAAACATTACATTAAAGAAGTGGGTAATAATGAAGGAGGATTAGCTATTTATGAATATATGTCAAATAAGGTTTTAAGGATACCAAAAGGAAATATTATATCACAAAGAGAAGCTACTCTTAAATGGGGTAATTACAATGAAAATGGTTTTATTGATTGGTTAGCTTAGAATCATTATTCTATCAAAACCTTAAGAAGTTAAATAATATTTTAGTTCTTAATATGGCAAAAAAAATAGTCCTTTCCGCTAAAAAAGAACACGATGTTATTAAAAATGTTATAAAGAAGCTAAAAGAAATCCAAAATATTAATTTAATTTTACATGATCCAACTGAAGATTTTCTTAACTTAGAAGATCTGCATAATCAATTTGGAGATGCTGATTTTATAATAGCAAAAGTCGCAAGCGATTGTTCTATTGATTTACTCCATTTTGCTAAACTTTACAAAATTCCTACTTTGCATGATATCGACACAGTTTTAACGTGTAAAAATAGGGTTGCTCTTGACCATGTTTTAAGAAGGATTTTTAATAAATATTCAAAAGAGTTAGAGAATTTTTTATTACCAAAATCTTGGACGCATTCCTTAATAAATATAAATAGATTTAAGGAATGGGCATCTTCACGATTGCCAATAGTTATTAAGAGCCATTATCAACACGATAAATATAATCGATTTAATTTCTTGGTTCAAAAAATAGAAGAAATTGATAAATTTTGTAAAATATATTCAAAATTTTTATACTATGATGTATATATTCAAAAATTTGTGGAATGTGATGGAATAGAGCTAAAAGTATATATGATTGGAGATAAAGTATTTGGAATTAAAAGAGAAAATCCAATTTACATTTTTCTAAGAGATAGGCCCAGATCTATCGATGTTGAGACTATTAAAAGAGTCAAATTTAAAGTCCCAGATGATATGAAAAATTTAGCAAAAGTTCTTGCAAAAGAATTAAATTTAAAAATATTTGGGTTTGATTTAGTTAAGCCTCTTAATCAGGATGGATATTTTCTAATTGATTTAAACGATTTTCCTGGTTTTAGGGGTATTAACAATATTGATAATGTAATGGCTGACTTTATTAAAAAATATTTAAATCTTATTCAAGATTATTGAGTAAATTCATATCAAATTTTTTTACATTTTTAAATAAATAAGTTCTATTATTAATAGTAAAAATGTCTCAAAGTGAAGTATTATTAGATTGGACTTCTCCACTACAATCGCCTCCGCTTTTTAATTATCTTCGACAAGAAATACCAATTGAAGATCTTCGTGATTATGCCAGTCCTAGAAGGATTAAATCGATAGATTTCGTAAAGGGCTTAGCAATAATTTTAATTATGATGGCGCATGTATCCGAAGCATGGTTAGATTCAGATTGGGTATATATTTACGCAATGATGTTTTGTATAATGGATGTCTTTGGTCCATCATTATTTGTCTTCCTTTCAGCACTCAGTGTAGTTTTTAGTATAAAAAAAAAACAAGGAAAAGTCCACCCTAAAATTATTAGAAACCAAATTCTTTCGCGTGGAGCGTCAATCGCAGTTATTGGAATGATAATAAATCTAGCATGGTTAAATCAAGGACCTGCAGATTATCGACCATTTTTTCCTCTAAGTTTATGGGGTTGGAATATTCTTATGTTTTTAGGTTTTTCTCAAGTATTTTCATATTATGCTTTAAAATTAACTAAAAAGTGGCGGATCATTATCGGCTTAACAATTATCTTTATTTCTATGCCCCTTAGACAATTTCTTATATATTACAGAGAAGATTATTTGATAGTGTGGATATTACATTTCATTATAACTTCGCCTGCTCCTCAATTGCCACTTTTTCCTTGGCTTTCAATATGTTTTTTATCTACAATATTCGGTGAATATCTTTACGAGGCAATGATTGAAGGAACTGAAGATGCCTACGTAGGACTCATTCGGATTTTTTTATTCTGGGGTGTAATATTTATAATTTTTGGAGTTATTGCTCCCTCTATAAGTTTAGGATTACCCCCTAAAATATCTTGGGGATGGGAATTACAAACCACCGAAACAATGAACATGAATGAATATCCCCATTTATATGTATTGGGTATTATGAACCAGCAAAAATATTATAAATTTCTTGGAATTCCTTTATTTTTAATAAGAAGTACAACCGCAAATATGCTTTATAATTTAGGCGCAGCTCTGTTAATCATTGGAATTTTTTTCTATATTATTGATTTAAAGAATAAAGAAAACAATTTTACCTCTATGTTAATATATTACGGAAAAATATCGTTAAGTCTATTTCTCATACATTTTATTTTTATTTTGATTTTCGTTAGTCAATTTAGCATAGTAGTATTCCCGTTTGTTATTCTTGCTTATGTGGGATTAATGGGCTTTTCTATGTATATATGGAATGAGTATGGTAATGGGGTAGGTTCTCCAGAATGGGTGATGATACAAATCAGCAGAATCGGTCAAAAAACAGGAGAACAAGTTAAAAGAGAACTTAGAAAAACGGAGGATTTGATTAAAAATTTTACAAAAATGATAATGCCTAAGAAGACTTTACAAAAGATGGAGGACTTTATAGCGGAGAGAAAAGAAAAGAGATTAGAAAAAATAAGGAAACAAGAATTAAGAAAAAAGAGAAAAAAGCTTGAAGACAGAGTTGGTCATATAGAAGATTAAATTTTTTTAACTATTTAAAAATCTTTTTATTTATCTTAAAATTCGTTAATTTTAACAAGAAAATTTTTGTAAACCTTTCATTAAACATTCTGTAATTTCGTCCCGAGCAATTCTAAATCCTTCTATTCCTCTCATCGAGGGATCTGCAATATCACCGTATTCACCCGCGAATTCTTTTACTGTAAAGACCTCTTTATTATCGACTTCTTCATATTTCATTATTTCTTCTTTATGCTTCTCAGTAAGAGTTAATATTAAATCTGCCCTTTTAATTAATCCTTTATGTCTTTTTAAATCGAAAGATTTAGATCCATCAGATAAATTAATTCCAATTTCTTTCATTACTAATTTAGCATCTATTGAAATCAACATTCCGTCCCTTGCATTCGAAGCAATACCTCCTGAATAAACTTCAACATCCAAATTATTTTTTAAGAAATAGTCTTTTAATAATCCCTCAGCCATACAACTTCTCGCAGTATTGACACTACAGACAACCAAAATAGATTTGTATGGAAACTTTTTAACCATGATTTAGAAAAAGATAACTATCATTAATTTTTTATCTATGAAAATAATTACTTTTTGAAACTATCTTTATTCGCAAATTTAATACCTTTATTAACCATATTTTTTAAGGAATTTGAAATATTTCCGGGAGGGAGATCAATTCCCTTTGTCAAATCAACTAAGAAATATACTTCAAATCCTAAATCAACACCATCTATGGCAGTATAATAACAACAATAATCTAATGCTAATCCACACACAAAAATCCTTTCAATTCCTAAAGATCTTAATTCATCAGCTAATCCTGTTTCTGATTTCTTATCATTTTCGATGAATCCTGAATAGCTATCAATTTCAGGGTTCATTCCTTTTTGAATAATTGCATCCGCCAAATGTTTTTTTAAATCCTTATGAAAGTCTGCACCTTTAGAATCTTGTACACAATGGTCTGGCCATAATATGGGACCAATTCCCTCTGATTGATATTCATCGCCTGGATTTTTGTTAGGATGTTGACTTGCAAAAGACTTATGATTTTTCGGGTGCCAATCTTGAGTTAAAACCGCTTTTCCATTTTTTTTTTTGAAAATTTTTACGACTTTATTTATACCATCTACTATTAGATCGCCTTCTTCTACAGGTAAAGCACCATTTGGCATAAAATCATTTTGCATATCAATTATGATTAGAGCATCTTTATTGTTAATCTTAATTTTTTTCTCAATCTTTAAATCCTCAATATTCATTTTTATCATGGAATTTGCTTTTCTTAATTATTACAAAATATTTTTTTTTATTAATAAAATTAGTTCCTATTAAAT
Source organism: Candidatus Thorarchaeota archaeon (assembly GCA_048883105.1). Lineage (GTDB taxonomy): Archaea > Asgardarchaeota > Lokiarchaeia > Sigyniarchaeales > SOKP01 > LW40-45. The sequence goes on from JBHLQY010000006.1 coordinate 42,613, forward strand.
GAAATAGAAAGATAATTTCTATACTTTCAATCTTTTGTAAAGAGAATATATACTGATTTCTATGGTCCAAGCGCCTAAAACGAAAAAAACGATCCATTCTACTATAGACCATCTTACTGCTATATAAAAAATAATTAATCCCGCAGTGCTAAATCCGAAATAAGCATGGATCTTTGAAAATTTATTTTCTCTTAACATTATTAAACTAAAATAGATAAGTGATAAACATTCACCTACAAAAAATACAACTGCTAACATGGCATGAATTACAATCATAACTAAATTTATTACAGGGAAAAATGCTATTAATGATAAAGCTATACAACTCGTAATAGATATTTTTACAGCTCGCTTTGTTAATTTCTTATTCTCATTTTCTTGCTGTAAAATTCGTCCAAGAAAAATGACAAATGGAATAGCAAAAATACCTATTAAAATTAAGCCTATTGCAAAAAATATCGCTGCTAACCCAGGACCTATTCCTAAAACACTCACATCATTATTTAACATGTCATAACTAGGAAAATTTAGATATGAAAGAAATACGAACATGGAACCAAAGCAGGCTGATAATAATCCATAAATCCCCCCTGGAATCTTTAATAGTATATCTACAAACTTATTTAATTTTTCTATATTTTTCACCAAATATTAAAGCTTATAATAGAGCATATATAAAGAATTAACAGCTATCCATGATATTATGGCAAAAGTCGCGATCCATTCTATTATTGGCCGCCATGTAAGTAAAAATAAAACATATGTCCCAGCGACAATAAATCCATAGTATGCTTGCAATTTCATATATTTATTATCCCTTAACATTAGAATACTAAATAATGTTAAATAAATCGCTCCGCTTGCCAAAGATATAAACGCAAATGTTCCATGTGTGATAAAAATAATGTAATTTTCTTCAATAGATGGGAAAACACCAACTAATACATATGTAATAATCGAAATAAGCGAAAAAATTATTGCACTTTTTCTCAGAATTGGATTTACACGTTCTACATCAAAAGATCTGTAAAGAGAGATATAATATGGAATAGATACGATGCCCGAAATTACTAACCCGAGATTAAATAATATCCCGTAAGGACCGCGTCCTAATTCGGATATCATATTTTCAAAGAAGCTATAACCTCCTGGAAATAAAACGATCGATATTATATCCCCGCTTAATACTATAACAACCGATATAAGTCCAAATACTCCACCAGGAAATATTTTGAGGAGCTGATCCATTTTATCCATTTTTGTGTTTTTCATATCAGTAATAAATTTTACCTTAATTTTAAAAATTTTTTTAAAATCCATTTAATACTAAAAAAATCAAATTAATTGAATCAAGAAATAATTAATAAATTGTAAATCTATGTTTTGCTTGTTCTTGACTTTTTAATGTTTTCTTTCTGATTTCTTTATTAATTAAGCCTTCGATATGGCATAAATATTCATATTCATCCTTTAAAACTAAGGAAATTGCATAACCTTTTTTACTCATTCGCGAAGTTCTTCCAATACGATGTATATAAACCTCTGGGAATTTTGGTATATCATAATTAATTACATGAGAAATATTATCTATGTCTAGACCTCTTGCCGCAACGTCGGTTGCTATTAATATATTAACTTTATATTCTCTGAATTCTTTTAAGATTTCTTCACGTTGAAATTGTGATAATTTACCTGATATTAATCCAACTTTGTAACCTGTTTTTTTTAAAGTTAATCTATTGTATAACCAATTTGCGGTTTTTTTGGTATTGACAAATATAAGGGCATGTGTGGGTTTCTCTTTTCTTAATATTTCAAGAAAACTTCTAAATTTTTCATCATAAAAATCAATTAAGTAATAATATTGTTGAGTACTCCTTACTGTTAAATCATCCCTACTCAAATTGAGAAATTTAAATCTGTTTCCTGAGTATTTTTTGACTAATTGCCTAATATCGTAATCTAAAGTTGCTGAAAATAGCATAAATTGATAATTTGTCTTAATTTGGTTCAAGATATATTTAATATCGGGCGCAAAACCCATATCCCAGAGTCTATCTCCCTCATCGAGAACGACAAATCTAATATTACTAAATTTTAACTTCTTTCTCTTCCACAAATCAATAAGTCTTCCTGGAGTTCCTACAACAATATGAACTCCTTGCTCTAACTTCTTAATTTGTTTATTAATCGAAACTCCTCCATAAATAGTCATAGATTTGACCCTCTTATCTCTAAAATCACTAATAACTTGATTTATTTGTTTTGCAAGCTCGCGAGTTGGTACGACGATGAGAGCCTCGACGTCTTTAAAAGATAATTTCTCTATAATTGGAACAATAAATGCTAGTGTTTTACCTGTACCAGTCTTAGATTGAGCCATTATATTATGTCCATGTAAGATCAATGGGACTGCTTTTTTTTGGACAGGAGTAGGAACAGTAATATTCATATAATTTTTTAAAGCACTAACTTTTTTAGTACTAATACCTAAATCCTCAAAACTCAAATTAAAATTCACGAAATTTCTTTTTTTTTTACCACACTTTCAATTATTAATAATAATTTAAAACAATTAAACTTTTTCAAAAGAATAAAGCGAAAAATTTATTCTGTGTACTTCCTATTATATAAGTATAACATAAAAATTAAAAAAAAGATAAATCATTTGCTAATGATTTTAATAATGAATTTTTGATAAAATTTTTACGCATGAATGTATTCATTTCTCTTAAAATTATAAAAAATTTAAAATTGTGAAAAAAATGAGACCAAAAACAAAGTTTTATTTACTAATGGGATTATTTCAAATCTTTTTGGTAATAATAGTACTTTCAAGCGTGAATGGATTAATTATTTTCGTAGCAGCGCAAGGATCAAGTACAGTTACAAATCCAGCAACAATTTCAGCATTTGCATTTTCAGCAGCAATAGCAGTAGCTGCAGGCGTATTAGCAAGTTCATTTGCTCTTAAAACTGTAGGAACAGCGGCAATTTCTGCATTGGCGGAACGAGAAGAGACTTATGCCAAAGCTTTTATTATAGTAGCTTTATGCGAAGCACTCTCAATATACGGATTAATTATAGCAGTACTTTTATGGACCAAGATTCCTTAATATGAATAATGAGTGAATAGAATGATATGTTCTTTGAGAGAATTCATTAAATGGTGATTTATTAACGAGTGTCATTGTTCCTTCATATGCTTATACATATGTTAAACTAAAATTTTTAAAAAAAATAATAATAGATGACGAGACTTTAAAAAAATTAAGGACTTTAGATGATATTGAAATTCTAATAAATACAATAAAACCATTTTACCCCGATATAAATATTAAAGAATATACAATAGAAGAAATTGAGAAATCTCTTTATGAAATATTCTTTAAATTAATTGGAAAAATTATATTTTATTCTCCAGAAAATATTAGACTTTTTTTAAAAGCTTATCTCTTGCAATTTGAAATAATGAATATTAAACAATGTATTTTAGGTTCTATTACTGGGATAAGTAGGGATCAAAAATTAAATAATATGAATTTTTTAGTCGAAGATTTTTTAGGTAATACTGATTTTATAAGAAATCTTATCGAAATTACTTCTTTGGAGGAAATTCAATTATATATGAAAAAAACAAAATATAATAAAGCTGTAAGGGAAGGTATTCTATATTTTAAAAATAACAATGAGATTTTCGTTCTGGAAGCGTTCCTAGACCAGCTTTTTTATATAAATATGGTTAAACAGAAGGGTTTTTACAAAAAAAATGAGAAAGAACTGATTAATTTATATATTGATAGTGTTACTGAAATCTATAATTTAAATATAATATTTCGTGGAATTAGAAATAATATAGATAAAAAGTTATTAACTCAATTTTTAGTTAACAATTTTCTTTTTCTAGATGAAACAAAAATCATTCATCTATTACATCAAGAAAATATAGAACAATTTTTCTCATTGATAAAGCAAATTTATTCAAATCAAAAAGATATTAAATCAATTTATAAAAAAATTGGTTTCAGAAGAGATCATTTTATTTGGTGGATAGAGGGATTATATATAGATTATTTTTTTAAAAAATGTAAAATTAAAGCTGGTGATATTGATTATTCTACTATTTTTACAATTCTAGAGATTTTGATAAAGAAACAAAAAGAAATACAATTTGATATAATCCCTAATGTTGTAAAAATAATTCATAAAAAATTTATTCAATTAGAACAAGGTGAAGTAAAATAACAGAAATATTTAATTGGATAAGGGATATAGAGAAGGTTTATGAAGATTTAATAAATAATGCAAAGAAGGAAAATATATCAGAAATTGAAGCATTGATAAATAATCAAGAAAAAGTTTTAGATTTTAATATCTCTAGCAAACAAGACCTTGTAAATTTAATATTAAAGAATCTATCGGAGGAAGTAAATAAAGGAATTAAAGATAATGAAAAAACTTTGAATATAACAATTAAAAAAATAGTAAAAAAATATCAAAAAAAAAAGAGTGATTTAATAAATTTAATATTAGAAAAATTAAGACTAGACTTTTAATGCCTGAAAATAATATTCACATAATAGGATATGATGAGATAGTTTTATTATATGAGCTTTTAGGAATTGAAGGTACAATTTTGGAAGACCCTAATAAATTTTTTGATGAATTTAATAAATTAATTAAAAACCCATCAATTGGTATAATTTTTATCGCATTGGAATTACCGGACAATATTATTGATTATCTCATTGATTTTAAATTAAATAATAAAAAACCATTTATTTATTATATACCCGATATATTTGAACAAAAAATTGAAGAAGAAGATCGTTTTTTTAAAAAAATTAAGAAAAGCATAGGTAGAATTATAGTTTAGGAAGATGATTTAAGATTTCAAAAGAAGAAAATACAAAAGAAGATATTGGAAAACTGGGTTTATATCTAATTAATAAAGCTCATGAAGAGATACGAGAATTAACTAATATAAATTTACTTAAAAAAGCTGAAATTAGAAAACAATTTATGGAAAAAAAAAATGAAAACGCTTCTAGAATAAAAAAACATCTTATTCAATCATACAATCAATTATTAAATAATTCCTTATCAAAAACTATATTAGAACTTAAAGAGAGAATTTTAAACCTTAAATCAAAACTTATAGAAGAATTGAAAATTGATATGTTAAAAATAATAAAAGATGGAATAAAAAAAAATTATTCAAATTATATTACTTTTTTGTTAAATTTAATTAAAAATGAAATTAAATATATTGATAAACCTCCTAAAGTTATAATTATACTTAATTCTATTGATTATGAATTTTTCAACAAAAATAATAAAAAGATTAACACACTTTTCACAAATAAAATTGAGATTCAAAAAAGTGATTCTGATTTTATAGGTGGATTTAAAGTTATTTTTTCTAAAGAGAAAATATTATTTGATTACTCAATAGATAATATCATAGAAAAAAATTCAATTCTTATTCAAAAGGAAATCTTGAACGCTTTTGACGATTCTGAAATTGAAGATGTAGAGCAAAAATTTATAAATTTTATTCAAAAACAAAAATTAGGATTAGAGGAGTATTTGAAAAGGTATGACCAAGTCTGATTCTATTAATGATGCTAAAGGATATATCTCTGCAATATATGGGTCCTTAATTGAAATTAAAGGATTTGAAAATCAAGTAAGAGTTCATGATTTAATTAAAATTTCAGATCATAATATTTTAGGTGAGATACTTCAGATTTACTCTAATCATGTAATTGCCCAATGTTTCGAAAGTACAAATAATTTAAAATTGAACGAAGTGGTAATCAATACACATGAACCTCTTTCCATGGAATTATCTCCGGGATTATTAACACATATTTTTGATGGTGTTCAAAGGCCATTAGAACTAGCTTTTAATGATTCTAAAAGTGATGGATTCTTAGAGCGAGGTTTTTACTTACCCCCTTTATCTAGAACTAAGAAATGGCATTTTATTCCTCAAGTAAAGGTAAATTCAAATATAAAATACGGTGATGTTATAGGTACTGTACAAGAAACACCTTCAATTGTTCATAAAATAATGGTACCCCCTGAAATTTCGGGTAAATTATCTTATATTGTAAGTGAAGGCGATTATACTATTATAGATACAATATATCGTATTAAATCAAATGGAAAATTAAAAGATTATAGCATGTTACAGAGATGGCCAATTACTAAATCTAGACCTTATATAAAGCGATTAGTTCCAAGTGAACCTTTAATTACAGGTTTACGTGTTGTTGATTTACTTTTTCCTATAGCAAAAGGGGGTTCTGTTGCAGTTCCAGGAGGTTTTGGAACAGGTAAGACTGTTATTCAACAATCCTTAGCTAAATGGTGTAATGCTGATATAATAATTTTTGTAGGATGTGGTGAACGTGGAAATGAAATTGCAGATGTATTGAAACAATTTTCTGAATTAAAAGATCCAAGAACTGGAAGATCTTTAATAGAACGGATTTTTATGATTGCAAACACATCTAATATGCCAGTTTCCGCTAGAGAAGCTAGTATTTTCTCAGGTGTTACAATTGGGGAATACTATCGAGAAATGGGGTATGATGTTGCAGTATTAGCTGATAGCACCTCGAGGTGGGCAGAATCATTAAGAGAGATTTCTGGCTTATTGGAAGAAATGCCCGCAGAGGGGGGTTATCCCTCCTATTTAGCATCGAAATTATCAAGTTTTTATGAAAGAGCAGGCGTTGTACAAACGTTTGGAAAAGATTTATCAGGTAAGGAAAAAATAGGATCTTTAACTATAATAGCTTCTGTTTCTCCTCCTGCAGGAGATTTCAGTGAACCTGTTACAGCAACGACTAAACGATTTGTACAAGCTTTTTGGGCATTAGATGCAAATTTAGCATATTCAAAGCATTATCCTGCAATTAATTGGTTAACTTCATATTCCAATTATCCTGAGTATATTTCTGATTGGTGGTATGAACGTGATATTGATTGGTTAGATATTGATATAGATTGGTATGGAATTCGAAATCAAGTCAACGAAATTTTATCTAAAGAAAATGAATTAAAAAATATTACCCAATTAATAGGTAAAGAAAATCTACCTGAAGATCAACGATTAATTCTTTTTATTGCCAAACTAATAAGAGATAGTTTTCTAATGCAAAACGCGTTCGATGATATAGATAATTTTACGGGTGTTAAAAAGTTATTAGGACATATTAAATTAATTATTTTATTATTTAAAGAAGTGAGTAAACTATTAAAAAATGATATAATCATTGAATATGTAAAAGACCTTGAAATAATTAATAAGATCCTTAGAATAGGTAATACAATTCCTAATGATAAATTTGATAGGATCTCTAATTTAAAAGAAGAATTGAAAAAATCACTTGATAATTTAAAATATTCTCTTGAGGTTTCAAAGTAAATATGAGTGTAATTTACAATAAAATAAATCAAATTATTGGACCATTAATTTTTTTAAAAAACAATCATGATGTTCAATATGGAGAAATAGTGAAAATTTATACTGATGATGGGAATAATCGTACTGGACAAGTTGTCAAAATAAGTGAAGATCTTATTATTTTAGAATCATTTGAAGGTACATCAGGTTTATCAACGGAAAATTGTCAGATCTTTTTCACAAGAGACTCTTTTAAGTTCGGAGTTTCAAATGATATGTTTGGTGGAACATTCAATTCACTAGGAAAACCTATTGATGTTAATAAGAAGCATGTAATTGAAGCAAATATTTTAACAGATGCCGAGCTGGATATAAATGGTGCTCCTATTAATCCATTTGCCCGAGAATATCCATCAGATATAATACAGACTGGGATTTCTGCCATTGATGGATTATTTACTCTTATTAGAGGTCAAAAGCTTCCTATTTTTAGTGGTCAAGGAATGCCTCATAATAAATTAGCTGCTCAAATTGTAACTCAAGCAAAACTTCTTACAAAAGAACCATTTTTAATAGTATTTTGTGGTATTGGAATTATTCATGATGAAGCTATTTATTTTTTAAAGCGTTTTCAAGAAAGTGGAAACATCCAAAATATTATTTCATTTATCAATTTTGCTGATGATCCAATCATGGAAAGATTAATAATTCCCAGGGTTGCTTTAACAACAGCTGAATATTTTGCTTTTAAACAAGATATGCATGTTATTGTTATATTGATAGATATGACAAATTATGCAGAAGCTTTAAGAGAATTAAGTTCTGCAAAAGAAGAAATCCCTAGTAGAAAAGGTTATCCTGGGTATTTATATTCAGATTTTGCGTCCCTTTATGAAAGAACAGGCAAAATAACAGGAAAAAAAGGTACCATAACTCAAATTCCAATTTTAACTATGCCCAATGATGATATTTCACATCCAATACCAGATACTACTGGGTATATAACTGAAGGTCAATTGGTTCTTAGTCGAAATTTATATAAAAAAGGGATATACCCTCCATTTGATGTATTAGCTTCAATATCAAGGCTCATGAAGGATGCGATTGGCAAAAAAACAACAAGGGAAGATCATGCAGATATTAGCTCTCAATTATTAGCATCCTATTCGAGTGCGCTCGAAGTAAGAGATATTATTTCAATTATCGGGGAAGATGCACTAAATGTGGAGCAAAATGCACTTTTAAAATTTAGTAACGATTTCGAGAATATCTTTTTAAATCAAGATTTTAATGAAGATAGAAATTTTGATACTACATTAAATTTAGCATGGAAGGTTTTATCAAATCTTTCAGAAAGTCAATTATTTAGAATTCATCAAATATTTATTGATAAGTATTATAAAAAAAAAATGGTGTAAACAATAAGTTTTAGAGAAATAAAACCAACTAAGTCTAATTTGATAAATTTACAGAAAAAATTGAGTTTTGCTATAAGAGGAGCAACCTTCTTAGAGTATAAAAGAGAACGATTAATGTTCCAAATCAGAAAATATTGGAAGCAATATTTATCATATAGAAAAAAACATTTTAATCTATTAAGAATTGCATTAGTCACATTAAATCTCGCATATAGAGAAAATGGAAAAAGAATTTTTAATTTAATTAGTATTTTAAGTAAAATTCAGTATGATGTTTTGGTTAATATAAAATATTATAAAGAATTGGGAAATTTTGTTCCTAAGATTGATTATAAATTTTTAAGAGAAGAAAAACTTCCACCATATTCATTTGAAAATACAAGTTTTCATTTAGATGATTTATATCCTATTTTAAAAGATCTTTTTACTAATGTTATCCAATTAGCTGAACGAGAAGATATTTTACTTAAATTGGCATTTAATTTTAAAAACATTAATAGACGAATAAATAGTTTAAATAATATAATAATTCCGTCTCAAGAGATCGAAATTAAAAAGATTAAAGAAATTTTAGAGGAAAATGAAAGAGAAAACTTTGTCAGATTGAAAAAAACAAAAGAATTAATTAATAAATAGAGAGGTATTTAATATGAAAAATAAATCTCAGATGAGCCTTTTCAAAGTATCTGTTGAGAGAAAATATAAAGATCCTCTCTTATATCATCTCTCTAAAATTAATTCAGTTCATATTAAATCAAAAACAAAACCAGAATTAAAAAGAAGTAGTGAAGATTTCACTTTTTCAGATAAGATTAAATCAGTAAGACAAAATTTAAATACTCTATTTAAAAAACTTAGAATAACAGAATCAGATTTTCAACCATTAAAATTTAAAAAAGAGGACAGAATTAAATTTGATACAAAAGATCTGCAAGAACTATTGAAATTCGTCTCAGAAGAAATAGATTTTTTCCATAATAGAGCAGTTGAATTAGAAAAATATATAACAAGAGCACACGTAGAATTAGATAATTTAAAATCTATAAAAAATTGTTATTATTTTTTAGATAAATTTAATCTAAATATTGAAGTTTTAAACGTTTTTAAAAACTTAAATATAAAAGCCTATACAACTTTTAAAAAAAATTTACCAAATCTAAGATCTTTTCTTGATATCTCACAATTTCCAAATGTCCATCAAATAAGTCAAACTTCAGATGATCGAATAAGTTTTTTTATTATATATCCAAAAGATAAAGAGGAGGATTTAAAAAAGCGAATAAACCTTATTCACGCAGAAGAAGTTCCAATATTAAAAAAGTATCTAACTCATAAAGGAATAAATTTTGACAGGATTTTAAAAGAAATTGATTTAATTAGCAATACTTTAAACAAATATATAAAAGAACAATCTCGTATAAGATATACAAATCTCCTTAAATTTGCTGCTATTAACGAAATCGTCCAAAATATTGAAGAATATGATTGGGCTGAACGGCAATTTGAAGAATTACCATCTAAATATTTGTCCATTAAATTCTTTGTTCCATTAAACAGAAAAAATCAAATTATACAATATTTAAATAAAAATTTAGGGAGTAATATAATAATTGAATCTATAAATATTGGAAGAGATAAATCTATAAATGAAATTAATGAATTTGTAAAACTTGAATCGAAATCATTTAAAAACTCTGATGATCTGGATGATTTTGAACAAGAAAATTATGCTGATGCTAAGGGGAAAGATTTACGTGAAGAAACTCCAAGAATTATGAAGAATTTCTTTTTATTTAGACCGTTTGAAACATTAACAAAAATGTATGGGACTCCATCTTATTCTGAAATTGATCCAACCCCATTTTTATTCTTTACATTTCCCCTTCTCTTTGGTTTAATGTTTGGTGATATTGGTCATGGTATATGCTTGATTATAGCAGGATTGATTGGCGCATTTGTTTTTAGGAATAAAAAGGGTAAAGATTTCTCTAATTATTGTTGGATAATATTTTGGTGTGGATGGGGTGCTGTATTAGCTGGTTTTTTATATGGAGAATTTTTTGGAATGCATGAAATTTTAGGATATGAGTTAAACCCCGTTACTATTTATATTCCTTTTTTAGGATTTAGAACGCTTCATAACCCATTAGATAATATCATTACGATTTTTATATTTGTGATTTTAATTGGAGTAATCCATATTTGTTTGGGCTGGTTTATTCAATTTTTAAATTATTGGAAACAAGGTTATAAATATTTTGCTTTCTCTGACTCTTTGTGTAAAATTTTGTTTTTATCTGGGGGAACTTTTTTACTCTTCATTTGGCAATTTGATATCAATGCTTGGTTTTCATTTCCTTATCCAATTTTATTACCCTTAATCCCGGGATTATTATTAATATTACTTAAACCTCTTGGTAAGGTGATTGGTGTAACTTATTTAAGAGAAGAGACATATTCAGAATTAATCGGAGAAGGATCAATGGAGACTTTTGAAACAGTTTTATCTGTTTTGAGTAATGTTGCATCTTATGTAAGATTACTTGCTTTAGCATTAATTCATATTGCTTTAATGCTTTCAATTCAAGCAATGATTGCTCTAATAAATACAGGTTCTATTATTTTAGATCAAATATTAATTGTAATTGGATTAATATTTGGAAATCTAGTGGTAATTTTATTAGAAGGTCTCCTTGTTTTTATAAATGCGCTGAGGCTTAATTTTTATGAATTCTTTTTTAAATTTTATCAAGGTACTGGAATTGATTTTTTTCCTTTTTACTTAGACGATAATTATTCAGTCATTAATTTTAAAATCGAGTCAGATGTAGATTTAATTTCAAAAGAAATAGAGAAGGAAATAGAATCTGAAAAAATTAAAAAAGATATTGATAAAGCTTATCGTTACATATCTAAAAAATTCTTTTAATGATTAATTATTACTTTCAGTGAGAATTTGGAAATAAATGATAAAAAAACTACCAAAAAAACTTCTAAGAGAAGTGCAACTTTAAAATCAATATTATTGCTTGTCAATACGATTATAATTCTAGTTTTAGTTGTACTTTTTTTACAATATGGACCAAATCCTATAATTATATTTTTTATATTTTTATTAACTATTTTTACACTAGTAGGACCATTTTTAAGGAGAAAAAAGAAATCATTTTATTCAAGAATTTTTCCAGATAAAAAGAAAGCGAGAGAAAGACAACTAGCTCAAAAAGAATTTATCAAAAAAAGAACCGAAATAATCACAGCTCAAAAAGAAGAAATAACACCTATTGATCTTGATGTTAAATTTGGCAAATCTATGAAATCTGTTATTCGTAAATGTAGCAACTGTGGTATGACATTGATAAGTTTTGCAAAAAAATGTCCCAACTGTGGAATGTCTCAAATTGATTAAATTTTCTCTTATAACAACTTTATATTTTAACTTTAATGTCAAAAATATATATAACAAATTCATTCTTTTTGTTTATATCCATTCTAACGACTATATATCTTTTTCAAATTAAAAATAATAAATTTCCTTTTATAATAATGGAAAAATATTTAATTCAAGTAGCTATTATATTATAAATATTATCTATTAAGCGCTCGTAGTATAGTGGTAGAATCTCGGATTCCCATTCCGAGAGGGAGAATCTTGAATTCTAACCGGAAAGACCCGGGTTCAATTCCCGGCGGGCGCATTTTTCATTTACAATTAATTACCATATCTTTTTACTCTTCTCTATTTTTTTACGAAATTCGCTAAAGTTATTCTTTTCTTTACTCAATTTATGAGTTCTCGCATATGGTTTTGGTTTTGATCTATGCGGTTTCTTTCCTTTATTTTCTTTGTGATCTTTTAAACTTTTTATCCTATGCTCATATTTTTTACTCATATCTTTCAACCAAAGTAATTTTTTTTCTTAATAATTTATGTATTTTCTTAGATCAATTAAACTTATCTCTAAGGGGAGTTATTATTATAATTAATAATAATTCCATTTGTTAATTTTAATTGATAATAAGTAGATTGAAGTAATTAAAAGTAAATCGTTTTTTTCTCTTTTTAAAACACATAGTTCAATACTTTTAATAAAATATTAATATGAATCACAAATTTTTTCTAAATTTAAAAATTCTTCATAAATGTAATAGTATTAAAAATAAATTAGAATGAGTTTTGATGAATTAGTGTCTCTGCGAGAAAAAATAAAATCAGAAATAAAAGCGAAACAAGAGGAACTACAAAATATTGAAAAATATTTTAAGCAAAAGAAAATTGAAATAGAGAAAAAAATCAATAATGAATTTAAATTATTATTCAAAAAATTAGAGGTAAAGAGATCAAAGGCTCATAAAGAATTAACGGATATTAATGCTAAGCTAAAAAAATTTGTTACAAGAACAGATCACATTGATTTAGGTGATTTAAAAAGAAGAAAATCTGAACTAAATATAACAATAAAAAATATAACCAAAGAAATTAAGGGAATAGAAAAAAAACATGCAAAAGTACTGAAAGATGAATTAAACGAGTTTTTAAAAGAAAAAAAAGCAAAAATTACCCAACTCAATCATGATATTAAAAAATTATCTCAAAAACTTGAGAATAAGGATATATTATGATAATAAATCATATGGACATATGAAAACATTAAAAAAACATGTCGAATCTTTATTTCTTATTAAATTCTTGTTTTTTTCGCCTTAATTTTAATGGAAACATCATTGGAACTTAACTTTTATATTTTCTATATTTATCTTCATGAATTTTTATCAAATTTCGTTCCTCTAATTTAGCATGGAATATAAAAAATAATGTCCAAATAATTGCAAATAAGATGGAATAAACTCTGCCGAATATAATAATTAAGCCCACAGGCCAGATTATTTCACACATTTAACTTGGATGTCTAACCTTCCCGTAAATACCATCTGTATAGAGTTTTTCATTTTCTGCAGTCCCTGAAAAACCATAGATTTATTAGATAAAAAATTTTTTTGATTAATTTTTTAATACCAAGGAACATATCCCCAAAAAGTTAGTATAATAAGATAAACAGTTAATCCAAGCATTAATATCCACAGATGTATATTGAAGAGCACATGAGGGACTTTTTTCTTATATTCTTCAACCTTTTCTTTGCCAAAGGTGGGTTCAAGATTTAATGTTGTTTCAACCCATCCGCTTAACCAGTTGGTATAATAAAAGAAGGGTGCTAAGATTATACTATAGACTGCACCGAGTATCAGCGCATTTCCTAGATAGACTAAAAATAAAGAGGTGTATATTGGATTTCGGACAATCCCCCAAAAACTGGTATCTAAAATCTCGTCAGACTCAAGCATTTCACTATTTATTACCTTAAGTATTTTTATTATCGCTAATACTAAACAGATAAGCCCTGGTATTAGGATTCCAAAACCGATGATGCTTAAAATTAACCCGGGTAATGGGCCATAATTAACAACTGGTTCAGTCATTATCTGGTTTGAGGGTGTCAAAACCATTCCGAGGGTCCCATAAATCCTAGGTTGTATGGTTAAATGGACGGCAAAGACCATAAAAATACCAAAAATAGCGCCTATTGGATCGATTATTTTGAATAATAATATATTTTTTTCTGGATTTCGCTGGTGATATATTATAATGAGAACATATAATCCAATAAATGAGAAATAGAGAAAGAGCCAAACAATCGTATATGTAAAAAG
>JBHLQY010000007.1:0-52338 GCA_048883105.1 Candidatus Thorarchaeota archaeon
TTTGTAGTTTTGCGTTATTTATAATTTCTCTAATTTCTTGGAATTTTAATTTTATTGAGGGCATATTTTTAAGTTCTTTTATTATTTTTTGATACGCTAATCTTAATTTATTGATTTTTTCACTTAGAAAAAAATCAATTTTAAACTCATAAGGCGTATTTAACTTAGGAATTAAAGGATTAACATTAATCTTGAGCGAATCCTTATCGAACTCCATATCGTTGATTGTTTTGATCATCTTTATAGTTTCTTCGATATCTTCTTCAGTTTCCTTAGGCAAGCCTATTAAGAAATAAAATTTTATATTTCTTATTTCTGAATGCCTGATTTCACTTACAATTGAGTATATCTTTTCATTTGAGATTTGTTTTCCAAGAGCAAATCTTAAAGGTTCTGATCCTGTTTCTGGAGCTAGTGTTATTGTTTTAATTCCACTTATTTCTAAAATTTTAATAATTTTTGGAGATAAATGCTCGATTCTTATAGAAGGGATAGAAATTCTTTTACCCTTATCTATTATATATTCACAGATTTCATGAAATTTTGGATGAGCAGACACACATGATCCAATTAAACTAATAGTATCAAAGGAAGCGACTTTAATTCCTTTATCTATAGCGTTAATTATTTTCTTATAACTTCGATTTCTAAAAGGTGCGTTATGAAATGAAGATATACAAAATTTACATTGATATGGACACCCCCGATTAACTTCAATAAAATAATTTTGCTCAAAGATATGTCTCTTATCTAATAATTTAGCGAGTATTTGATAATCAGGTATAGGTCCTTTATTTAAATCTTTTTGGATTGCCCTATTTACTTTATTATTGAGAGAAGGAACGTAAATGCCTTCAATTAATTGAGCTCTTTTTAATAATTCTTTATAATCTATTTTGTTATGAATATAATTCTTAAATAATTTGAAAAATAAATCTAAATTTGGTTCAGAATCTCCAATAAACATCAGATCAAAAAAAGGACTAAATGGCATTGGATTTGAAGTAGCAACTGGACCTCCAGCTATTATTAAAGGAAATTGTCTTTCATCTTCTTTAATACGGTTCTCACGAGCTTGAGATGTAATTGGGATTAAAGAATCTTCTAAAATCCATAATATATTTTTAAAATCATTCTCAAACTGTATAGAAAATCCTAATATGTCAAATTCATCCAAAAATACCTTATTTTCAATACTTCTTATTTGTGTTTTAAAGTCGTAATATGCGTGAGCGGGGTACTTTACCTTCTCAGGTAGGAAAATTCGCTCACACACAATATTTTCGTAAGAATTTATTAAATAGTAAAGAAGTCGAATAGAATAGGAGGACATGCCAATTTTATAAATATTTGGATAAATTAAACCAAATGAGAAATCTACAGTTCTCCAATCTTTGATGATTAGATTTTCATCTAACATTTCATTTTAAAACTATATTCTAATATTATTAAGTCTGTTTAAAATCCTCCTTTTCAACTTTCATATTTTTAATTTCTTCAAGGATTAAAGGCAATATTGTTCCTGTTTTATGATGAATTACTACTTCTGCTTTTTCATCTAAATGTGTATGTCTATCGTTTACAATTATTAATTTACCACCTTCTCTTAAAGTATATAAAGGTAGATCACACACGGGGGCGACCGAAAGTGAAGATCCTGCTATTAACATAACATCAGTTTTTTGCGATAACGCTTGAGATTGATATATCTCAAAAGTAGGTAAATTTTCTCCAAATAAAACAACTGAAGGTTTTAATGGAGCAGCACAAATATCGCATCTTGGTGGATAATTCTTTTCTTTTTTCAATTTTCTTAAAACTTGCTTTTTGGTGTAAGATGCTCTACACCCGAAACAACTAAACCGATTAATATTCCCATGAACTTCGTAAACTATAACTGAGCCTGCTTTCTGATGTAGCTCGTCGATATTTTGAGTTATAATTGCCTTAATAATGTCCATATTTTCAAGTTCAGCTAATGCAATATGACCTTGATTTGGTTTAGCAGTAAATAATTTAGGAGCAATTTTTTCTGCCATTTGCCAAAATTTTGAGGGATCCTTCAAAAAAGCTTTTATGTTTCCGTAGATTTCTGGTTTATACTTTTCCCATATTCCATTATCCCCCCTAAAATCTGGAATGCCTGATTCTGTTGAAACTCCAGCTCCGGTCAAAGCTATAGCATTTTTAGAATTAAAAAGAAGTTTCGCAGCTTCGTTAATCTTTTTTCTTTCTACAAATTTTATAATTTTTGTACTCATTTTTTTAAGGTCAAATTTATTTTAACAGAATTTACTTTTTAATTAAGTGTGTCTCAAATGACATTTTTATATTAATTTTTGAAATAATTGAAAATTAATAATTTTGATTATAATTAATTAAAATAATTTAGATTAAATCGTAAAAGATTAAAATGTTTGAAGATATTAATTTTAAAGAAAAAAAAATTGAACTTTTTTGTCCTAAAGGCTCTAGAGGTAAAAACTTCTATTAAAAAATAAAAAGTTAATTTAGGTTCCATAATTTTAATTTATGACAATAAAACAAATAAGTTACGGTATCATTTTAGAAGATGAAATACTTTATTGCTCGAACGATAAAAAATATAACGTTTTTGAAATCATTCTATTCATAGAGAAACTTCTAAGAAGTTTTAATCCTAAGCAAACTTGGCGTTTGAACAATATTTACTTAAAAAGTTCTAATAAGGGAAAAGAACGAATAATTATTAGACACTATCTTACTGAAACAAATCAAAACTTATTCATTTTTGTGAGCGGGGTCTTCAATGAGGGTTCACAAGAAATTCGAAATATGTTAATGGATTTTTTCGAAAAGGTCAGAGCTTACTACAATACCGGGGATTTATTGAAGAAGTGTTCCAAAAAACCTATTTTTAAAGAAATCATTAAAATTATCACAGATTTTTTATGGAACAAATATAAAATTCTTTTAGAACATGAAGAAATAATTCAAGAAGTTGATCAGAGTACACCTAATAAAATATTATATGGGGGTATCTCGAATCAAGGATTGCCAATAATTTCTCAATTATTCGATCCAACTCTTCTAAATAATTTAGATAAAAAAATAACTGCTGAAAACATTGATTTATTTAGTTCTAGTCTTTCAGCACAATTAGCTACAATTGAAATGAACACGTTAATAAGGACAAACAAGTTTTATATTAAAGAGATTCATATAGCTGATTTAGAAACCAAAAAAAACAAGAAAATAATTTTATATGATGATATTGGTCAATATTCTTTAACTCTTTTTGCTTCTGGAAACTTTTTTGAAATTAAGGATGTTATGAAGTTGTTAAAAATCCAAATTTCTAAGGAAGAAATTCTTCAAGAAGAATTCTCAGGAGATTTAAAACCATATCGATTCTTAGAGAAGTATTTCTCTAGTCTTGATAAAGAGTTTTAACTTTTTTGATTTCAGAAACATAATATAAAAAAAAATCTGAATTCTATCAGATAATAATTAAAACTTACAAAACTGCTTGTGCTACTAGTTGCTCTTTATTCTCTTTTTTGAATTTACGCAATAAACGAGAAAATTTTAGTTGCTTTCCCTTATAATTAAGTTCGGAAAGAGCTTGTTCTTGATATGCATGGAAAAGTTTATTTGAAAGTTTTTCCCAATCCCTACATATATTAAGAGTTTCAGTGTCATTTCTTAATAGGCTTTCATGAGACATTATTCGCAGAAATTCTGCAGCATATTGCTCAATAATATCAGAATCTGCCCCTGCTAAAAGATCCCGAATAAATTCGTCAGCGGAATACCAATCCTTAACTCTTTGGAAATCACGATGAATTTGAGTAAGGAGTACATTACGAGGCCCCTCCCAGAGTTCCATAATCATAGAATCACGATGAAGGCGTGAGAATGATATGAAATCTTCCATTATGCCATGCCCCCCAAAAAAAGAAATAGCCTTTCTTATCATTGCTGGAGCATCATCAGCCACAACTATTTTTTGTAGCATTACTAATTCTCGCAATCTAAACCGGCGTTTACGATCGATAAGGTCCCCAATCTTTTGTAAATCTCTTATACCCGCAATGAGTTCTTCATTAAAATGAATATATTCAGAATATATTTTAAAAGCTCCTGCTGCAGCTCTCTGAGCACAACGATTTACATCATTGATTTGATTGATCATAAGTGGAAAAGAAGATATTGGAACTCCAAATGCAGTCCTAAATTGGGCATACAGAGTAGCTTCCCGAGCAGCACGAAGTGATCCTGAAGCCATCCCAAGACCAATATGGAGCCTTGATAATGATAAAACAATACCGACAATATTAGCGAGACCTTTTTCAAGAGGACCAATCGGATAAGCTACTGCTCCATTATAAGTTATTTCAGCAGTTGGCAATTCTGCTGTTCCTAATTTTTGTTTGAGCCTATCAATCGTGAAAGAGTTTCGTATCTCCCGATCTTTATTACCTGGAAGCCATGATGGAACAACAAAAGCAGCAATTCTAGTTGATGATGGCGTTCCTTTCGGTTTTGCTGTCACAACTGCATAATCAGCTTGCATTGCCGAACAAAAGAATTTTTGACCATAAATTCTCCAACAATTTGAAACTCCATCTGATCCTTCCGCCTCTTCATAAACTGCCTCAACTAGATTAGCTGGAACATCACTTCCAGCTTGTATCTCACTTACAAATTGAGCTCCAAGTCCATATTCACCATCACTAAATCCCCCTTTTCCATCCCTAACAGAAGCGAGGATTTTACGAGCTTCCTGACCCAATCCATCTTCGTATTGCTCCATGAGTTTAACCATCCCATGTGTACATGCAACTGGACACATTACACCACCCTCCCCATTTTGGTATAATAAAAAGAGTTTAGCAAACCTGCTCCAAGGTGTATTTCTATTGGGATCAAATAGACCGAGAGCAAAAATTTCCCGTTCTAATATCTCTGTTTCAGCACAACGCTTTATTCTATCAACACGATGATTGTGTGCGTCATAATGTATTACTTGGGTACATTTAATACGATTTTCAAGTTTATTAGCCTCATCCGCAAGATCCCTAAACTTATAGGAGATATAATCTGATAGCGCTTGCAGTTCCTTATCAACCTTTTCGAATTCATTAGGGGGTATGTATTTTTTAATTAATGCTTGAAGAAAGTCATCATCGCGGTAATAATTAAATTGATTTCTAACAAATAAATAATCATCAAAAGAATATTGATTATTTCTATTTCCTTCCTTATAAATTTGAGCACACATTTTTTTAATTAATTTTATTATTTAATTTCAAATTAAGAGAATTTAAGTTAACATATATATATTTACAAGGAAAAAATTAAAAACAGATTTAAACAATTAAAAAAGAGACTTAAAAAGAAAGGCTAAAAAGGACTATAATAAGTTCTGTGAAATTAATCAGAAGGTTTTTATTCTGAAGGAGATTCTTTTTTAGATGAGGTATGTGTTTTATTTTGAGCAAATTTTTTCACATTTATACGTTCAGTTCTTTTTATCTCAGATTTACGAGTTCTTTTTACATCAACTTCTACTATCTCAAACATTTCATCTGGACTTACAGCTTTATCTTTTATGCCTTCAGGAGAGGAAATTAATTTACTCTTGATTATCGAAGAATTTGATAATGGATAAATACTTTTGGCAACCCTGGCAATTTGATTTTGAAATTCCCCATAAATAATTCCAATAATAAATTTTTCATGATTTAACGATTTAGCAAATTCTTTTAAAATATCTCGCATAATTTTCCGAATTACAATTTGTTGAGAACTTCTGGCTCGCCTAATTGTATTACATATTGTAGTCACGCGAAATATAAAACCATCTTTTGTAGTAAGATTCTGAATAGTTTGAATTTTTGTAGAACCCCTTCCAACGAGACTACGTATGAAGTCATTAGTATATTGATGACCAGTAAATATAGTATCACATTTTTTTGCTTCAGCATTAATGTTATTGATTTTAAATCTTAATTTCAAATTAATATCATTGAAATCATTGGTAAAATCAAATAAAATTGCTTCTACTGTTCGCCCTAAAATGTTATTGTCTATACCAAAAATTTCGCCAATGGGCTTAAATTTAAAAATTTTAGGTGATACAACTTCATACCAATCCTTATCTTTAAATGATACTTTCTTAACTTTAGGTTTTTTCTTCTTTTTAGCTTTCTGACTCATTTTTTCACGATTTATTTATGTGTTGACCTATATTATCTTGCTACAAGTGTTCTTATCTTTTCAGGTTCGTATTTAAACGACTCCGGCAATACTTTAGTTTTTTTATAATATCTTATTAAGCGATATATTTTCGACTCTGTTCGCTGTAAGCCTTTTTTTCCTTCAAGATCTTTATGATTTGAATCGAGATGTTTTCTTAAGTTTAAAGCCTTTTTCACTAAATTTGTGAGATCTTCGGGAAGAGCAAATTCAATTTCATTTTCTTCTAGTATCTGGCTTATTTTTTTTCCAGTAACCACTTTTATGAGTGGAATTCCATAACTATCTCTTAATATAATGCCAATCATAGATTTAGAAAATCCTTTTCTCGCCAATTTGATGACTAAATTTTCTACTTCCTCAGCGGATCTTTCTACCCACACGGGCTTTTCTAATCTTGGAGGCCTAGTACTGCCACTTTTCCCTTTCTTTCTGCTATGAAGCCTTGCCATTATATTAGACTTATGCTTTTAATTATTAAAACTAAAAACTAATTAAAAATAATTATAAAATACTTTAAAGGTATAGTAGGACAAAATAAATAAAATTTTGGAATTTAATCAATTCTTTAAGTTACTATTTTTATTTTCTATATTGTTTTATATAGAATTATGCAAAAAGAAAATACAACATTATATTTTGTGACTGGTAATAAAAATAAATTTGACGAGGTTTCGAGAAAATTTCAGAATCAAAATGTAAAATTTGCTTTACAACACTTAGATTTAGAAACAATCGAAATTCAAGCTAAAACGATTGAAGATGTAGCGTTATTTAAACTAAATTCTGTTAAAGAAAAAATTAATAGCTCTTTCTTTATTGAAGATGCTGGATTTTTTATAGATAAACCGCTGAAAGGATTCCCAGGAGTATTCTCTTCTTACGTCTTTAAAACCTTAGGGAATGAAGGTATATTAAGGTTAATTGACGATTTCGCAAAATCGCAAGCTCATTTTTCTGCTGTTATTGCATTATTTTTTAAACCCACAGATGAAATTCATGTTTTTAAAGGTCATGTGAAAGGTAAAGTATCAGATAAAATAAGAGGAAAAGGTGGTTTTGGTTTTGATCCAATATTTATACCAGATATAATACCAAATAAAACTTTTTCAGAGTTGAAAACAGAAGAAAAAAATAAAATATCTCACAGAGGACAAGCATTAACAAAATTAATATCATTTCTTAAGAATTTATAATACATTTTATTTATTTAAAAAAACCAGCGTTTACAAATCATTTTTTTTTAAATAATTTAAAATCTTTAAATATAAATCCTGCTCAGCTTCTTTCTTGCTTTTAAATTCTTCTGAGATTAAGTCCACTTCTAAAGGGATTAATATTTTATTTTTACGATCTAAAATTTTAGGATTTTTTGCAATCCATTTCGGATCATGATCAGTACCCCTATTAATGAATTCTGTTATAATTACTGGAGTGATTCTATGTATTTTCTGAATGTGCTCCAATAACTTGCTCTTGTTTAAAATCCGCGTTTCTTTTATGATACTATCCCAATCATCGTAAAATCGATTTATTATTTTCTCTTCGACTATGTCTAAGTTTGAAGCTGAATCGAGAAAAATTGCACCACAGATGGCTTCAAACACGTCTGCAAGAATTCTAGTTCCTGTAATTAATTGTTTTTCTGATTTTAGAACGAATTTTTTTAAATCAAAATAATCGTTAGATATTTTGCCTAAGGTCTCGTCATTTTCTAAACACTGCTTTGTGATGGTAATTTCGCCAGGATCATTTATTCCTTCTTTTAATTTTTTAAAGATAAAAATTAATTTTATTACAGCATCTCCTAAAAGTTCTAAAGCATTATAGTCGGGAATATTTAATAGCCTTCCTAATTGAGGTGTAGTTAACGCATTCTTTAACAAATCTTCGTTTTTAAATTTATATTCAAGAAATTCTTGGAACTTTTTTAACTTCTCATTTTCTCTATTTATCATCTTATTAATTTACTATTATAATCAGATAAATTTAAAAATTTAGACACTTCTCTATTATTATATCATGGAGAAAGAAAATGGAAAATTAGATAAAGTTCTTTCGATGATTAAAAGAATTGAAAGAAAAAATTTAGAATTTGAAAATTATATTTCAGATTTAAATATTCTTTCAAGAACTAATCTTCTTAAAGAAATTTCTGTTGATATAATTAAAAATAGTGAGCTCTTTCAAGAATTACATATTGAGTGTAAAGATGTAAAAGTAGCCAAGGATGAAAAAAGAAATCTCTTCGCAACGAATTTTGTTGAAGATGTAATTTCAAAAATTAAAAATGATCCTGCTAAAAAGATTATATTTTTAAGAGAATTTATCAATAATTTTGAAAATATTTCTCAAAATGATAAAAACGTAATTTTACAATCGTTAAAAGAGAAGGATGATGAGGAATTAAACCAAGAAATGTCTAACTTGGTAAATGTGTTTAAAATACGGGATATTGAATAAAAACTTCTCAATAGATTGTTAGTTATGGAGAAACAGTGATCTAACAATAATTCTCGAAAAAAAGCAATTAAAATTAATACCCTGATTGCTCTCCGCCACTAAAGAACTCTTCGAATGCTTTTCTATCTTGATCTGAAATTCTGTCCCCTTTAAGCCCTTCTTTAATTATAATAGGAGCAATTTCCTTGTCATCATGCCTTATTGTTTTAATAATCTTATACTCTTCTTGTTGGTCAGAATTTAGATCAAATTCCTCGTCACACGCTTTACAGTAAAGTTTGCCTTTCTTAGGAATCAACATATTTCCACACGAATTACAGAACCTCATATTTTCAAAGACCACCTTTTTATTAAAAAGCACTAATTTAAATTTTTCGTTTTTGTAATCGATTTTTTTTAACCGTCTTTAGTATAAAACTAAATAACCTTTATAAATTTAATCAAAATTATATTATTACGAATCATTCGGATATATAAATTTATCGGAAACAAGATGTTAATAATTGGTATTGAAATATCTTATTAAATAAATGTCAAAGTATATAAAAATTTATAAGATATTGTTACCAACTTAACAATTAACTCTACACTTTAATCAAATACCCTTTTAATTAAATAATAATTTAATTTCTTTACCTTAATTATCTTGAAAGAAAAGGAAAAGAAAGTAATTATAATTGGTCATAGAGGAGCTAATAGTGTTGCTCCAGAAAATACTTTAAAATCTTTTCAGAAAGCAATTGAGTTAGACGCAGATTACATAGAATTTGACATTCATCAGTCGAAGGATGGTGAAATTGTAGTTATGCATGATTCAAACACGTTTGCTACAACTGGTCATAAAGGATCAATAAATAGAATGACCATTGAAGAATTAAAAAGATTAGATTGCGGAGACGGAGAACAAATCCCAACTTTACGAGAAACAATTGAAGTGGCAAAAAACAAAATAGGATTACTATGTGATATAAAAGCCTCAGGATTCACTAAGAAATTAGTTAACATATTGAGAGAGGAGGAACTTATACAAACTTCATTAATTAGCTCTTTTATATATAGTGAATTATTAAAAATACAAAAGTTGGAATCCAATTTAAAACTGGGTCTATTATTGTCAGAAGAATTGAGATCACCTCGTATAATAAAAAGGTTGGTTCAAAAAGCAATTAATAATGATTTCTATTCTATTCATCTCTTTTTTGAAATTATAGAGAAAGAGATTATTGAAATTGCGCATAATAATAATCTTAAGGTTATTGCTTGGACTGTTGATACTGAAGAAATCATGAAAAAGTTAATTAACATAGGTGTTGATGGACTTATAACTAATGATATAGCTAAAGCAAAAACAGTATTAAATCAGATATGACACTAACGAATTCATGAATCCTATAAATAAAATTTGAGAAAAAAAACATTTATTGGTCTTCTAAGCTCTATAATAAAATATTTGAATAATATTTCAATATGAATTTTATAAAAGAAATTAATGCTACAGAGAGATTAATATGTCAAATGCAATCGAGTCGAATGGGATAAAATTTGAGCGACTTTTTTCTCCACGAGCGATAGGAATTATTGGAGCAAGTCCAGATCCAGCAGGCGGAGGATTTTTTGTACGATGTTTGAAAGATAAATATCGTGGGCCTTTATATCTGTTTAATCCACGATTAAGTGGAAAAGAACTTTATGGATATAAAATTTATAGCTCAATTTTAGAGATTAGAGATACAATAGATTATGTTATATTAGCAGTTCCAGCAAGATTATGCCCTAAATTACTGGAAGAAATTGGTCAGAAAAAAGTACCATTCGTAACAATTTTTGCTTCGGGTTTTCGTGAAGTTGGAAACGAAACGCTCGAAAAGGAAACATTAATAGTTGCTCAAAAATATAATATTAGAATTATTGGTCCAAATTGTATTGGCGTATATAATCCAAGTTCAAATCTTTATTTTGCTTATGAGCAATCCCGAAAAGCTGGAAATTTTGGAGGTATTTTTCAGTCAGGTGGACACGCTCAAAATTTAGCTCAGCTTGCTGTTTCTTACGGTGTTTTTATCTCAAAATTTCTTTCAATCGGGAACGCTCTAGATTTAGCAGCTCCAGAATTTATAAATTATTTTTTAAAAGACGATCATACTAAAATTATAGGATTATATCTGGAAAACTTGCGTTCTATTGAACAAGGTCGTAAATTTATGGACTTAGTAAAAAGATGTAATTTAAATAGGAAACCAGTGATATTATGGCGAGCGGGATATGGTGAAGCAACTAAAAAAGCAATTTTATCTCATACAGGAGGATTAGCTGGAAACAATGAAATTTGGAAGGCTGTTGCTAAACAAACTGGTTGTTCTTTAGTCACTAATTCAACAGTCTTAGCTGCTTTAGCGAGTGCATTTAAATTAACTCATTTGCCTAATACTCGCAACGTTGGTGTAATTGGGATAGGTGGTGGCTCAACCATCGAAGCAGTAGATATTTTTGAAAATTATAATCTTAAAATAGCTTCATTAACAGAAAAAACAATAAAAAAAATGGGTAGGTTTATCCCCGATGTTAATACAAACATTACAAATCCAATAGATCTTGGAGGTATGGGTATCCGACCCGATATTTATTATCGTACAATTCTAGCTTTGGATAGAGATCCAAACGTTTCAGCTATCATTTTCATAAAAGATCCTGAAAGATTTGGAGGATTTTCAGCACTATTAGAAGAGATGGGCTTTAAATCATTGGATTTAAATAGAGAGTTTATAAGATACATTTCTAAAGCTAAAAATGTATGTACTAAACCAATGTTTTGTGTAATGCTAAAAATTAACGAAGGCTTTGAAGAATACAAGAGCCGATATAAATTTAAGCTTAAACTTTTAAATCGAAACGTTCCTGTATTCGAAACCTTGGAGTTAGCCGGTGAAGTTGTGGATAAAATGAATAACTATAGAGAATTTCTTCAAAACCACGGGAAATTTCCCAAAACTTAACCTTCCTTTTTTAAAAGTTTTATTTCTATAGGTTTGCCTGGACTTCCTTGATAATAATATTCACCAGGTTTGCCCCGCCAATTCTTATGGAGTACCGTATTTGGATATATTACATTATTGTCTGTTGTTATTACACCAGGACCCGCAATAATGCCTGGATATAATGTAGTATTTTTACCTAATTTAAGTTCAATTATGCTTATTTTGCCAAAAATAGTATTTACGGCATGAGTAGCTAATGCACTTGTAGGATAAATAAATACATTATCGCCTAAATCAGTAAATTCTAATCCTACATAACCGTCGCAATAGATCACATTTTTTCCTATTTTATTATGACTTATTCTTCTTAGTGTTCTATTAATTAACCACGGAAATGGAGATTTGGCAGTTAACCACATCGGGAATTTAATAATAAAGCCTCGTTTGTGATAATACTTAATCATTCTGCCCTCTTCACTATTAATATCATCAAGAACACGCTGAAATACTCCTTGTATGGGAGGTGATTTTTTACTCCATTTTCTTGCCCAAAAAGCAGAGAATTCGATTAACACTATTAAATAGACATAATATAAGAAGAATAAAAAGATAGGTAAGATTAGCAGGTGTATAATTAATGGAATTGAAAAAGGCATTATAATACAATGCTCAAATAATAAAAACAATCCTAAACACACATATAAAGGAATTAAAAAGCTTAAAAAATTTATTTTAAAAAAATCTAATGCAGGAAGTTCTACGGTTTGTTTTTCCTCCACCTCCGATTTCAAGTTATTATTAACTCTTTCCTTCTTTGCTTTCTCTTCTTGCATAATATTATTATTGATAATTCAATATAAAAAAATTAATATTTTTTCATATTAGGAATAATAAAAATAATTTAATATTAAATGTAAAGAAAAAATTCTATGTCTGAAATTTCTTGGGATAAATATGCTTTAAAAATCAATGGAAAGAAGATTTTTTTTTTAAGTGGTGAGTTTCATTACTGGCGAATTCCAGACAGAGAACGATGGTTTGATATTCTTAGGATGTATAAGATTGCTGGTTTAAATTCAATCAGAATATATTTTCATTGGGGGTATCATAATCCAGCTGAAGATAAATTTTATTTTAAAGATAATCGAGATATTGATTATTTGTTAAGATTATGCGAAGAAATTGGACTGTACGTATTTATTGCTGCGGGTCCATATATATGCGCAGAAACTAATGCAGGAGGATATCCCGGATGGCTTTTAGCAAAACGAAATGTGAGAATTAAACATGTAAGAAGTATGGATGAAATTGAATATGATCCGAAATACATGGAATTTTGTAGAGCATGGTATAAAAATTTCATTCCTAATATAAAAAATCATCAAATCTCTGAAAATCCATTTGGATGTGTAATAGCCTTTCAAATTGAGAATGAGTATCTTGAAGAGCAACACGCCATAAGAAGATATATGGAAGAACTTATTCAATATGCCCGTGAATTTGGAATTACAGTCCCTAATTTTCATAATGATGCACTCGAATTAGGTTCATGGAATGGCCTTGTTGATTTATATGGTTTTGATAAATATCCTATATGGGCTACTAAATCTTTAAAAGAAGGGCAAATTCCTAAATGGAGAATTGGTAAATTCAAGAATAAAATTGATCAGCTCGAAAAAAAGGTGAGGACATTCGGAAAAGCAGCTGCAGAATCTCCAATTTTCATTCCTGAACTTCAAGGGGGTTGGTTCAATCATTGGGGTATACCTTATGGCTACGATGAACTTTACAATTTCTATGGTTCGACTTATCAAAAAATGATTCTTCAAAGCCTCGCAGCCCAGGGCTCAACGATGATGATCTTATATATGTTTTATGGTGGTACCACATGGGGGGCACTTCCTAATCCAGAGGTTTATACGAGTTATGATTATTCTGGATGTATAAGAGAATATGGTTATCAATCTGATCGTTTAAGACATGTAAGATTATTTTCATTATTTGCTCAAAGCTTTAATGTAAGTTTTATTAATACAGATTGGGTTGAAAATCCTGCACTTAATTGTAGTGAAAAAGGAATTTTTTATCGACAGAGACGCAGTTTAGACGGGACTGATTATTATTTCTTTAAAAATTTTAACAAAAAGGAATCCCAAAATTTCATAATTCAACTTCCTCAAGACATTAAAGTGCCAAAAAATGGTATGCAAACATTAGATCTTCGGGATTCATACATTGCTATCGGAAATCACGAGCTTGATGGATTCTTTATTCAGTTTTGTTCCTTAAACATAATTCTTAAAGCAAATTATGCTGGAGCTCCTTTACTAGTAGTACTCCAGAATGGAGGCGAATTACTTTTGACAGAAACGGAGTTTGAGGTAAAAGGTATTATAGAAGCGTTTAAAGATAAAGATAATAATTTTACTAGATTTGCTTTTCCAACTGAAGGATATAGCTGTATCACGAATGCACAAGGAAAAAATTTATATATAATATGTTTATCAAAAAAAGATGCTCTTACATTAAACGCTGATTTTTCTGAATCAGACGTAAAATTAGCATGGGGAGCATATTCATTATTTTTTACTAAAAAAGATACACTAGAAATCGAAACATTTGGAACGCAAAAAGTGTGGTTTCTAATAAATCGTTCAAATATTCCAAATTTCGATGAGATTGGTAATATACCCATTCCAGGCTTGAAAAAAAGAATTTTTGGTAATAAAATTAAAATTCCAGACATATCGCTTAAAAATTGGTATGAAATTCAAACAGATTGGAGTAATAACATGAGTCAAGAGATATGGAAAGAAATAGATTTCAATAATGAACG
This sequence comes from Candidatus Thorarchaeota archaeon, assembly GCA_048883105.1. Lineage (GTDB taxonomy): Archaea > Asgardarchaeota > Lokiarchaeia > Sigyniarchaeales > SOKP01 > LW40-45. The sequence continues at coordinate 14,515 of JBHLQY010000007.1, forward strand.
AGATCCAATTGATCATTTCTTTACTAGTGGGCATGTACTTTATAAATGTGAATACTTCACATCTAATGAAGATTCAATAAATTTGAAGATTAATACAAGGCATAAAACAGCAATTTGGTTAAATGGACACTTTATTGGAGGTCATCAAACTTATAATATTAAAACAGACCAACCAGGAGCTATGAATGGCAATGATCCTCCGTTATTAGGTGCCGAAAATTATGATTTATCTCGATCACTTAATTCAGATAAAAATGTTCTCTATATTATAACTGAAAATCTTGGTCATAATAAGAATTTTTTTGTACTTAACGACGTTAGAAATCCTCGAGGTATCCTTTCGGCAGAATTTTCTAAAAAGTTAAAATCGGCAAAATGGTATATTGCAGGAATAGACGTTACACAATTAGAACAACCATATAATACTTCAGGGTTGCCTGGAGAAAAATTCTCCTTTCAAGTTGGAGAAACTGATCAATGGAGAAAAATAAAAGGAGCACCCACAATTTCACCTAACGATCAAATAATCTGGTATAAGACGCAATTTAAATGGAAAGCTGAGGAAAACGTAATAATTCCATTACGGATTCATCTCGAAGGAAAACATAATGTCAATATATTTCTAAATGGTCTCTATATAGGGCGATACTGGGGAGAATACGGTCCACAACACGACTTCTATATAATAAACAAACTACTTAAAGAAGACAATTTATTAGTTTTAGCATGCTGGACAACTAAAGAGGATAATTTCTCAATTTCAATTAAACCATACAAAATAAATTTGGAAAGCGGAAATATTGACGAAAACGGTATTGACTTTGCTATAGAAAAACATTATGTTAATTTTAAACGATCGTAATGACAATTTAATTATAAATATTACTTAACTAACTCAATATAAAGAGAAAAATATTTACCTTCTTATTTCTTCCATTTGTAATTGTTGTTTTTTGAGATGTAAAGGAATAATCTTTTTGAATACCATAAGAAATGCCACAAGAGCAATTAAACTCATAACTATACCCCACCAATGAGGTGTGTACATTGTTAATAACAAGGCTCCAATTATAGGCCCCCCAATCATAGCGAAGCTGTCCATAGTTGTAGTAATTCCATTGATCTTTCCTTGTTCCTTAGGAGTTACTGATTGAGTTATTCTACTGATTAATAATCCTCTTGAACATGAAACACCATAACTCACAATTAGCATCAATAAGAGAAGCATAAAAACATCTTGCACAAATCCCACCATAAAAAATGTTAGAACTAAAATAAATAGGCCAAGCCTTGTCATATTTTTCTCTCCTAATAATCTTAAAGTTGGTTTAAATAATGAAAAACGAACAATTGCCCGAAATAGACCTGAAATTGTCAATAAAATGCCTATCTCAAAAGGACCTAATCCAAGAATATAACCAATATAAATGACCATAGTGGAGATATACATGACGAAAGAGAACGTATGGAATGTGTACAAAGTTAATAAATATGTAGCGTCCCTATTTTTGCGAATCTTTACCTTTGATCTAATTAACTTCTCTATTTTCATCCGTCGATCTTTAGGCCAAGATTCCCTTACAAAAAATATTGTAATTAAAAGAGATGTAAATGAAAGTCCAGCAGCAGCAAACCCTACGGTTGCCACGGGATATTCTGATCCTAATATTCGAATTAATGATAATATCCCTCCCACTCCAGGACCTACAAGACCAGCAAGCACATGTGCCACGCCTATATTAGTCATTTGTAGACCTCTGTCTTTTGGTGGTACGCGATCACTTATAATCGCTTTCACCATTGGAAAATTTCCTCCGAATATTCCATCAACCATTCGAGCAAGAAAAAGCATTTCTATAGAATTAGTAAAAGCTAATATCAAAAATGCTGAGAATGTACCGAGCTGTGAAATTATTAAAATAGGTTTTCTTCCGAATCTATCACTCAACTTACCCCATATTGGAGCAAAAACTAAAGTAAACATAGCATTCGTCGCAAGGACTAACCCAATTATTAAAGGTGTGGTTTTAAAAACTACTATAAATGTGGCTAGAAATGGAATGATAACATAAAACCCTAAAATATCAACAAATAACCCAATCCATAATGGTGTTAATTCTGGATATTTGATTTTCTTTATTTTATCAGAATCCCCGCGAACATTCATAAAATCTTGAATTTTTTGTAATAAATATATCCCATATCAGAAGAATAGTTAAAAAAATTTTAGTATGTAAATACAAATATTAAATTGAATTTAAAATTACTCGAATAAAAAGAGTTTTATTTAAAAATCAATTATTTCAATAAATATAATTAGAGGATATAAAGGGAAACTCTTAGAAATTGATCTTAGTCAAGAAATTTATAAAACCATATCTATACCAGAAGAAATCTTGGCAAAATATATTGGAAGTCGTGGTTTGGGAGCAAAAATTTATTGGGATCTTGTCTTACCAGCAGCAGATCCTCTTAGTCCAGATAATGTCTTTATGGTCCTTACAGGACCGCTGGGTGGGACAATGACACCAGGCGCAGGCAAACATCTTAAGTAAAGTTTAATGACTCAAGAACTCAATAATTGCCTGATTAACTTCTGGGGCACTTTCTAAGGGAAACCAGTGTCCGCCTGTTAATATTTTTAAAGTACTATTGGGAAGTTCCTCACTCATTTTAATACCCATAGATTTAGGAATAAGCCTATCTTTTTCACCGGTTAGGATTAAGGTTTTATTCTTAATTTCACAAAGCCGATTCAAGGTATTATGTTTCGCAATAGCATTAGTTTGGTTAATAATATCTTGCGGAGTAGATGTACCCTTTTTCTCATATTCGATAAGATCTTCTGTTGTAAAAATACCATGGAAATTTCGCTTAGGGTCTTGTACCATTAATTTAAAAAATTGTCGAGTAAATCTTTGTTTCATTTTGGCATAGAAAGCTTTAATAGGAACTTTTAATTTTGCTTTATAGTCAGATAATTGGCTATTCTTATACATTTCTAAACCGGAAATATCTCCTGGAAATTTCGGTAAAGTAGCAATTAAAACTAATTTATTTAAGCGATCAGGATATTTAAGAGCAAAATTTTGAGCAATCATCCCTCCTAATGAATGCCCCATAATATGTGCTCTTTTAATCTTTAGATAATCCATTAATCCTTTCACATCTTCAACAAATGCATCCATTTCATATGATTCAATTGGATGGTCCGATTTTCCAGCACTTCGATTATCAATTGTAATTAATTTAAATTGCTTGGACAATTCGGGTATTTGAGCAAACCAAAATTCTTTATACATTGCAAATCCGTGAATAAGAATTACAGGCTCTCCATCACCCTGAATCTCATAACATATTTTTATTCCATTAACATCAGCAAATAATTCTTTCATAATAATAAATTATCTCTTAGAAATTATTAATTTTAATATAATTGAAATAACACAAATTAATGTTTAAGTCTCTATTTCAAATTAATTGACTGAATAACAAGAAATTAAGAAAAATAAATATTTGTTAAGCGAGCAAAAATTCAATGAGAATTTGGTTAACTTCTGGTGCTTTTTCAAAAGGAGAATCGTGTCCAGCGCCATTAATTACTTTTAAAATACTGTTGGGGATTCCTTCGTGAATTTTTTCGTTCGCTATTTTAGGTGATATTCTGTCTTTATCAGCTGTTAAAATTAGAGTTTCGTTCTTTATCTCACGAAGACGATCTGTAACATTATGGGCTGCTATAGCATTTGCGCCATTTTCTATATCTTGAGGAGTTGCTGGATTAGTTGAATTTTTCTTTATAATATCCTCAGCCGAAAATAATCCATAGAATTTTCTTTTTGGGTCCTCTTGCATTATTTTTTTGAACTTGCGAGTGAATCCAATGGCGCGATCGAAAAATGCTTTTGCAGGATCTTTCAAAATTTCATGATACCCCTCAATTAGGCCATTTTTATACATGATAAGTCCTTGTTCGTTAGGAAAACCAGCAAACGTGTTAATTAATACTAATTTATTAACTCGCTTAGGATATTTTAATATAAAGTTCTGGACAATCATGCCTCCTAAAGACCATCCCACAATGTGGGCTTCTTCGATCTTTAGAAAATTCATTAATCCTTTAGTATCTTCTATATACATATCCATTGTATAAGGTATATTTGGGCGATCCGATTTACCTGCACCACGATTATCAAATATTATCATTTTAAATTTTTGAGATAACGCACCAATTTGACACATCCAATTTTCTTTTACAGCTCCATATCCGTGAACAAAAATTATAGGATAACCATCACCGTGTATTTCATAGCAAATTTTTATTCCATTAACATTCGCAAATTGTTCACTCATAATATTACATTAATTCTTTTAGGTGTTTTAAATTTATGATTTTAATATTTAACTTTTAAGAAAATCTAAAATAAGTTGATTAACTTCGGGAGCTCTTGATAAAGTACAAAAATGCCCTGCTTGTTGAATAACCTTCAATTTACTATTTGGAATTCTTTTATGCATTTCTCTCATAGATAATATTGGCGTGAGTCTATCGTGGGAAGCAGCTATTAATAAAGTTTTTTGACTAATTTCGCTAATTGCATCTAAAGTATTATGTTTTTTAATAGCGTTTCCTTGATTTATCACATCCTGAGGATTTGATGGATTTATTATACTTTCTTTTATTAAGTCTTCTGCGGACCAAATACCAAAAAACTTCTTTCTAGGATTAGATTCCATTTCATTTCTAAATTTTTGATGGAATACGATACGAGCGAATTGCCAAAAATATTTTTCTGGATCTTTTTTAAGAGTCTCAATTTGTTCAATCCGCCCTTTTATCAGCAACTCCACTCCTTTTTCATCAGGGAATCCTGGAGTAGTAGTAATTAATATTATTTTATCAACGTTTTTTGGGTATTTTAATGCAAAATGTTGGGCTATCATACCACCCATAGACCTCCCGGCAATATGTGCCTTTTTGATATTAAGAAAATCCATTAATCCTTTAACATCATCAGCAAATAAATCCATTGTATATAACATATTTGGTCGATCAGACTTTCCAGTGCCACGAAGGTCTAAAGTTATAACTTTTAACTTTTCCGATAAAGCTTCAATTTGAGCGATCCACGTTTCCTTTTTAGCACCATAACCATGAATAAAAATTATGGGATCCCCTTTACCGTGAATTTCGTAACAAATTTTTATACCATTAACATCAGCATATTGTTCTGTCATTTTATTTCAAAAACTTTTAGTAGTTATTAAATTATACTTATTGGAAATCCGCAATATTTACAATTACCCTTAGGATCTAAATTTAGCTCATTAACACCAAATATGACTCTTTTAATTACTGTTCTAGAACATTTTGGGCAAATAGTATTTTCATAATCAGTATTTGGTAAGTTTCCAAGGTATACATATTTTAAACCAATATTTTTAGCATTTTGATAGGCTGTTTTCAAGCTGTTAATTGATGTCGGACTATGAATTCCATGCTCGTAAGATTTATAATGTGGAAAAAAACGGCTAATATGAAAAGGTGTATGTTCTCCTAAATCATTTAATATTCTTCTGGCAATTTCTTTTACAGTCCCTTCATCAGAATTTAAATTTTCAATTAATAAAGTTGTAATTTCTACATGAATTCCCAAATTCTTAGCTAACTTTGCGTTGTGCCATACTTTTTCAACATTCGCACCGCAATATTTTAATACCATTTCAGCCTCACCTTTTATATCGATATTTATTGCGTCAAGACCAGCTTCTGCTAAATCCCTAAGAACATTTTCCGTCATATACCCGTTCGACACATATGTATTATATAGACCTTCTTTTTTGGCTAATTTAAAGACCTCAAGAGAATATTCAAATAATAGAGTTGGTTCGTTAAAAGAAATCGATGTTCCTCTGCATTTTTTTTTTTTAGCAATTTCTATCAACTTCTCTGGTGATAAATATTCCTTTTCCATCTTAATCTTTTCTAAGACGGGATTTTTTGGATGAGAAATGTGGTGATTCTGGCACCAGAAACAACTGAAATTGCATCCATAAGTCCCTATTGTTAAAGCAACAGTTCCAGGATAAAAATGAAATAACGGCTTTTTTTCAATGGGATTAAAAGATAAAGCAGGAATACAACCAAAAACTATCGTGAAAATTTCGCCATCTTGATTTATCCGAGTCTGACAAAAACCGGAATTTCCTAACGAAATTTTACACTTCCTCTCACAGTTTAAGCATTGAGAGATATTATTATTAATTTTTTTTTGATATTTTGATTTTTTAATAAAATTCGGATTAATATCCATCTAAATTTCCTTAAGAACAATCGTTTCATTTGGTAGATATTTTTTTAATAAATCACTTATAATAATCTCATCTGATATTGGTAGTCCTCTTACCATAAATTGCGATTTTTTTAAAGGATCTACCTTCCAATCAAACTCACTCATAAGATAAGGTCTTAATTCACTAAATGTTATATCTGAGCTTAACATAAAATCTTCTAAAAGTTTTTCAATATCTGCTATGTTCACCATGTCCTAAATCCACTCAAAGAATTCCTATTTTTTCAGATTTATAATATATAATTTAGATTTAAATTTTAAAATTTATGAATTTTTAATTGTTCTCTCTTTAATTCTTTGATTAACGAGTTTTCATAATTGGCATTAAAATACGGAATTGTTTTGCATATAATTTCCTAATTAAAGGGATATCAAATAATAATCGAATTAATTTCAATAATCTAAATTTCCTTGGTTTGAAAGTGCTTCTATTTTTATTATATGTTAACCTCATTATAAAAAAATTCTTTTGAAATGTAGAAATTATTAATTGGTATGTTATTATAGCAATTATATCCCAAGCACGTTTAATATGATCTTTAGGATAATTAATTTTTTCACCCATTGCCATTCTTACAACTTCAATAATATGATAAATATCAATTTTACTTTCTAAAAGTTCACGAGTTGCCCATAATAGATAAACACATCCGCTGCAGTAAGAAATTAACGCTTTTGCTTTTGTATCCTCCGCTTCTTTAAATTTTTTTACTCCTTCTGAAATTATATCAAAAGGTATAGAAATATTCTTAGTCCAAGATGCCCCAGCTCCAAAACCACAGCACAATGAATCTTTTTTAATATGCCTCATTTCTTTAATATTGCAGCCGCATTTCTTAAGAATTTCTCTTGGGTTCTCCCAAAATTTTCTACCTAAAATCTTTGAATAACAATTATCATGAATTGTAACAGTAATATTTAGAGGAGTGTTAGGTAATTTTATTTCTCCTGAATTAATTTTTTTTAAAAGCCATTCATGAAAATTAGTAAAATTCTGTTGATGCTTAACTCCCATTTCATTATAGTGTATTTCAGAAAAATGAATTTGAACAGCATCTGTAGAAACAACAATATCTTTAACACCCCATGCGTTAAAATCCCTTTTCGCTCTCTGAGCAATTCTCTGAACGAGATCCAAATATCCTCCTTGATATAAATATGCCCCTCCTTCCCATTGATCAATTCGGTCTATAGGTTTAAAAGAATCTAATAACTTACTTCCTCCGATTATAAATGGAAATAGATGCATATAGTTGCCAATTAAAAATACAATATCCTCTTTTTTAGGAAGATAATTCATCCATTTATGGATCCAAATTCGTTCTTGATTGGAAAGAAAAACATTAAGAAGTTGCCAAATATTAGGTTCTTCTGTTGGACAAACAAATCGATATAATGGTGGAGCACCTCTCTTTTTATATAATTCATTCCATCTTTCTAGAATTAGCTGATAAGGATTTGCTTGTTGAGGACAATATAAGTTACAAGAAAAACAGCTATTGCAACGAGAAAGAACATATTCTGATTCTTTTCCTTCAATTAAATTCCGAAATTCATCTTTTGCCTCCTCAATAGGTAAATGCAATACTGGACATAATTTAAGGCACAAACCACATAGATCGCATAAATCCTTTTTAAATGCTGGAATTCTTTTGATTTTATTTACATTCAATTACTAAACACTTGGGTTTGAGTATTTTTGAGATATCTAAATTACTGTGACCATTTGGAGCGTTATTAGGCATATAAAATATATTAACAAAAAATTTCCTATTAGAATTCCTATATCTTTTACGCCTTGAGTGGATTTAGTCGGGTGTCTGAAAGTGTACATGGTACCTATTGGCAGAAATATAAATGGGAAAAAATAAAATTGTTCTAAAATTATAAAAGCCCATATTCCTAGTATCAGTGAAATAATTGAAGAAATCCAAATGATTATTTGGCATTGCCGTAAACTGAAATGTTTTGTTAATGAATCAGAATCTATCACTTCATGAACAAACTGTCCAGTCAGAGCAAAGGCATAAAATGCTATTAATAAGGGTAATTCTGATTTAACATCTATTAATGGTAAACCCGCGTCAATTTTTATCATAAAATATGGGAGAAGCATGTGAGATGCCCCTAACAATAAATGATTTAAGAAAGGTATAGGTTTTAACCACACACAATATAAAAGAACCATAGAAATTATTAAAACTAATAAAATTGCATTTAGTAAATGCTGAATACATGTCCGAAGTAGCAAAGTTATACCTAAGATAAAGCTTACAAATCCTATCGTAAATATTTCTTTCCAATGATATCCTTCCACTCTTTTTAAAGTTTCGGTCTCATTTGGGTCTCTCATATCAACAACATCATTCCACGTATTTCCCGTTATTGCCAAAAATAGAAATCCAATGAGGATATCAATATGATTGAATGGATTTAAACGGTTAAGATAAATAGCCATTAACATAGGGATTATCACGCTAAAAGTGTAGTCAAGTCTTAATAATCCAAATCTGCTTCCCATGATTTCGTTTCCTTGTAAAAATTTTATTGTAATTAAAATAAAGGGAGTTTTTATTTTAATTTATTTAAGGTGAATATAATAATTAAAAATAAAAAGAAATTATTGAATTTCGCTTAAATCAATTCCTTTTGTTTCTTTTATATATAAGTAGATTAGCGGTACATCAATTAATAGAAGTAAACTATATAATATAAACGCAAATCCTAATCCGTAGTAAAAAATGATAATACTGCTTAAGAGTAGCCCCCCTGTAATACCAATAGCAGCAATTAAAGATTTTAAACCGTTTCCCGTCCCTCTTGCCTCTGTAGGAATTATTTCCAAAGTAACTATACTTATAACTATCCTTAATCCCCAATAAGCTAAACTTCCTAAGCCAGCTCCTATACAAACGTAAAGTAGAGCTCCTTCAGTCATATAACTTCCTAAAACTGCAATTAAAATCGATATGGGTAATAGAATTGAATAAATATATAAGAATGGTTTTCTTCCTAATTTATCAGCAAATATACCCGTAATAAGATAACCTGCTATGGCAGCTAAGCTCATAACTAAAACAATTATATTAATATCATTTTGAGTTAAATTCGGGCTACTTGAAACAAAGGATTCTCCTAAAGCGATAAATATATAATTCAAGCCTCCAACAAAACTCATAATTAATATAATAATGAATTCTTTGCGACGAGAGCTTTTAAAAAGAGACCTCATATTGTCTTTAAATAAATTTGGCGTCTTTTTTTCTTTTAATTTACCCTCTTTAATTTGTTCATACTTTGAAGATTCTTTAAAGGTAAAAAAAATAATTAGGGCTAACGGAATACCTAAAAATATCGCAAAAAGAGTCATACCCCTCCAGTAAGAAAAAGTTTCGGTTATGAAGATTGAACGAAAGATGGGGATTAATATTGCACCTGCAACTCCTCCAATCAAAACAATATTCGTCCAAAAAGCTCTTTTTTCAGGTGGAGATTCTTCATTAATATATATTACCCAAATATCTGAGCTAAAAAAGATATATAGCATAAATAAAAATATTGTATATTGGATTATATTAGTTGATAATAATATTAAGAAAGAAGATAAAGCCATACCAAAAACGGTGAAACCTAAGATTAATTTTCTCCCTACGCGATCTGCTAAATATTGATTAAGAAAAACAAAGTACATTCCTATAGTTGCAATCCCTATGACAATAGCAAAAATAGATTGTGCTATATTTTCAGGATAATCCCGAAGGAATTCTGAAATTACTTGTGATGGAATTACGTTAGGATAATTAGTAGTATAAGTATCTAAAATTTCTACAAAAATTAGAATAAATATCATGTATTTAAAATAAGTCTTGCTTCTGATAAACTCAGATTCATTTTTTTCTGCTGACATACTTAATTTTAAACTTATAATTATCTAAGATTAAAATTATGCTTAAATCTATTTAAAAGGTTATATAAATCTATTAATAAATACTTCAATATCAGAAATACATGCTAATTGCTAAAACTACTAAAATAATTGCCACGAAAAACTGGAGAGTGACTTTTGGCATTTTATTTGAAACTTTTGCCCCTAATATCGATCCTAGAACAGCACCTATCCCAATAATTATACCAAACAAATAATTTATCTTTCCAATTATGGCTTTAACTATTGTATTATATATAGCTGTAAAAAAAACTACTGATGTAGAAATTGCTGTTGAGTTATGTATAGGATATCCCAAAACGACATGTAGAGTTGGTGTATTTATAACTCCACCTCCAATTCCTAAAAGATTAGCCAAAAATCCTGCTAATATAAACAAGGGAATACTTTTCTTAAAATTTGTTTTATAATCGTGCTCTTCTAAAGAAAAATCATTATCTTCAACATTTTTTGTTGAATTTTTTGAATCTTTATAAGTTTTTATTACCTTATAGACCATATTTAATCCAGTTATAAGCATGACAGTTGCAAAAATATATTTTAAAACTGTATTATCGATATGAATAAATAATAACATAAGAGTACATAATATGCTTCCTAAAATAGAGAATCCAGCAAATATCAATGATAATTTCAAATTAGTTTTCTTTTCTTTTAAATATACTATGAACGCAGCCCCCGACGAGATTAAAATAATAAAAGTAGATGTGTCTATAGCCTCATTTATTGGCAATAAAAAAAAAAGTGTTAAAATACCTACAAAGAAAACGCCTCCTCCTATTCCCGCGATACTACAAATAATACCAACTATTAATCCAAAAACCAATAATATAATAATTATCTGCCATATGAGTTCCATTATACATGGGGATATGATGCGTTAATATTATATTTTTATAAATGTATTAAAATAAGGTAATCACTAAAAATATATAATTAAAAAAGATTATTAAATAAGTAAATACTAAAATTTAAGATTTAATTGGGGGAAGATATGCAGGGTAATAACGATAAAGAAATGCCAGTGCTTGAGTTAAAACCATGTTCTCGATGTGGTAATCCATTTATGGTTAAAAAAGGAGAAGATTTAACGGAACTTGTGTGTGAAAATTGTATTAAATTAGAACAGAGAAAAAGAGAATTACAATTAGGGGTTTTGGAAAAAGTAATTGAAGTTGAGAGTGAAATGGAAAATTCTATTAAAGAAATGACGAACACTCTGACTGTGTCGAAAGGTTCATTTAATAAAGAATTTTATTTAAATCAAATTAAAAAACGGGCTGAAGCACTTTGGAAATCTATTGAACTCATAGGAAAAATTGAGGATTCTAGCGAGGAAAAATATATTGATGAATATAAAGAATTCTTCGAAAAATTGAAAAAAGAATTTTCATAGCTACTTTTTAGGAATTCCTAAAATTTAATGAAAAATTCAAACAAAAGTGTCATTGTTTTTTAAAAATAAATGCAATATTCATGACCTTTTTTAGGGGATGAAATTGTGCGTCCATTTTCATAATTTTTGCGCAATATTTTACTATTATATCCCAGAATTTACGAAATATAGTATCAAGTTCATAACGACCTCGTAATTTTATTAAATTTTCTTCAGTTTTTTTCGGATTTATCGATTGAATATCTGCGATTCTCATTAGCTGTCCATAAACTCCGAATTTTCTTAGATTTTTTAAATGATGTTTTTCAAAAAGTCGAATTAATTGTTTAATTTCATATCTTCTATAATGTCCTATTATTTTGTCTTGAGATGTATAATATTTCATTCTATGAGGAACCGTGATTATAATTATTCCATTTTTCTTTAGAATTCTGCTTATTTCTGAAATCGCTAAATCGTCATTTTTAACATGTTCTAAGACATCAAGAGAGCTTACAAAATCAAAACTTTTATCGCGATATGGTAATCGCGTAATATCTCCACATAAAGGATGCCAAAATTGTTTTAAATTCCTGTATATTAAATCATTTTTCGAATATTGCTTTAAAGGGAGATTAGCAATATCAAGAAAAGATTTGTGGGTAAAATTATTTAAAAAAAAGAGAAATGAATTTCCTGAGGATCCTAAATCTATTCCATTTTTAAAATTTATCTTCGAGCCGATATTTGCTTTCAAAAGATCGAATTTACATTTAATTCCTGGAGATATGAAATATTCTGATAATGTTCTAAAAGTAAAATTCTTATGAGTTTCGTAAAATCTTTTTTTATTCATTGGAAGAATTATGAGATATAGTCTCTTTATTAAATAGTTAAAATATTGATATTATAATTTTTTCATAAAATCATCTAGAGTACAGAAATATTATAATAAATCGTGAATTTATATAATAGATTTTTAAACTATTCAAATGATGTATTAAACAGAATATTTTTTTTTAAATCGAGATCTAAAAAAGGTTAAAGTGATAGAAATTCTAAAACAAATTTCAGTATTTCTCCCAAATAAACCCGGAATGCTAGCAAAATTTTCTAAGCTTTTATTGGAAAAAAAAATTAATATGAGAGCCATGACTGTTGCGGAAACAGCAGATAAAGGGCTTCTTAGAATGGTTGTTGATAAACCTAAAGAAACAATAGATTTATTGAAGGATTATAATTATTTGGTATCAGTTGAAGATGTCATTGCAGTAGCAATCCCTGATAAGCCTGGAGGTCTTTACGAAATTGCCGAAATGTTAGGTGAAAACGATGTAAATATAGAATATATCTATTCAAGTACGTTGTTGAAACCAGAGGCGATTATCGTAATAAATGTAGATAAATCCAAAAAAGCCTTGGAAATATTTAGAAGTAGAGGTATCAAACTGATAGAAAAATAAAATATCTTACTCTTATTATTAATCCTTTTTTTCCAATTTTAAAAAGAAGTAAAATTAAAAATTATAATTAATTTAATAACAAGAAGTATTTTCAGATTAAGTAAATAATGGAAAAATCCATGCTTAAACAACTCTCTGTGTGGCTCCCCAATAAGCCAGGAACGCTTAGTAGTTTTATAGATAAGCTTATTGAAAATCATATTGAAATAAGAGCGATTACGGTCGCTGAGAACGAAGATTATGGCTTATTACTTTTACTCGCAGATAAGCCAAGAGAGCTCTATATTATTTTGGAAGAGGCAGATTATCCTGTATCAATAACGGATGTTCTGGCAGTTAAAACAAAATCGGACAATAATACAGCGAATATTAAAGAAATTTCTAAGGTATTAGGAGAAAATAATGTTAACATAGAGTATCTATATTCAACATTAGTCAAAGATGAGTCTCTCATAATTCTAAGAGTAGACGACAATGAAAAAGCATTAGATGTTCTTAAAAAAGATGGATTTTTAATTGAAGAAAGAGAAGCAATTTAAACTGAAATTCTGTTGGCTTAAGAATATTAGAATCTCCTTATTTTTGAATAAAATAGAAATAATCACGCTCATTTCTCTATTTAATTTTTGAAAAAATATACTATTTTGTCGTTTTAATACAATTTTATCCTTATCAAGTTCTTAATAAATTTGTAATTTTTTTTCATTAGTAACTTTTATTTGTACAATTCGTGGTAAAAATCGGAAAAGGAGAAAAAAAAAAAGTACTTTTTATCTCACAAATTTCAAGAAAAATTTTTTTTTTTAATTAAATTTATGCGCTCGTTTTACTTTTATTTTTTGGTTATTATCTAAAAATTCCCGATATTTTTTGAGACTCTCAAACTAAGTTATAACAATTTATTTCATTGAATAATCGAATAGACCATTCATATAATTGCTACTTTTTCAGTAAAATTTTTATATTTGAATTAATATTTAATGATCTGAAGAAAATATTTCTTCAATCATGTAGTGGAATGTTTGTTTTTAGCCCATAATTTATTCCTCCACTAAAGAGATTTCATGAGCTATGTGAATTTTTTCACAAGCATTCCATTACACCTTATTTTTTTTACTATTATTAATTTAATATTCTTATGCATAAATAAGAATGATTTAAAAATATTTATTACTTAAAAAAAGATAAATTCGAATTTTTTTTTATAAAGTTTCTTCAGCTCTAACTCTTTTTACTTCTTCTATAAGAGTTGGGATAACTTTATGGAGATCCCCTACAATTCCATAATGAGCGACTTTAAAAATTGGAGCATTTTCATCCCTATTTATTGCCACAATTATATCCGCGCCTTGCATTCCAACTATGTGTTGTATAGCTCCGGAAATACCACACGCTATATATAATCGTGGAGAAACTGTTTTTCCCGTTTGCCCTACTTGATGGTCATGCTCTATCCAATCTAATTCAACCGCGACTCTAGACCCTCCTACTTCTGCGTTTAAGACTTCTGCTAGCTCTTCGATAATTTTAAAATTTTCCTTTGAACCCACACCTCTTCCACCAGCAACTATAATTTTCGCGTCTTCAAGATTCACTTTGGTTTTCTCTTTAGTGATTATCTTTACGATCTTAGTTACTGTATCTTTTTCTTTGAAATCATATTCTATAATTTTAGTTTTAACATCTTTTTTCTTTATTTCAGGAATTTTAAAAATACCAGGTCTCACAGTTGCCATTTGTGGTCTGCTATTCGGTGTCCTAATCGTTGCCAAGATATTACCCCCGAAAGTAGGGCGTGTTTGGAGTAAATTTCCTGTTTCATCATCTATTTGTAAGCCCGTACAATCAGCTGTTAGTCCAGCATTTAATCTTTTTGAAACTCTTGGAGCAAAATCCCTTCCAGTTGGC
Source organism: Candidatus Thorarchaeota archaeon (assembly GCA_048883105.1). GTDB lineage: Archaea > Asgardarchaeota > Lokiarchaeia > Sigyniarchaeales > SOKP01 > LW40-45. The sequence goes on from JBHLQY010000007.1 coordinate 29,560, forward strand.
GTTGCTCCAATTAAAACTATCTCTGGTTTATATTCTTGAATTAATTCAGAAATGGCTTTTACATATAAATCTGAATAATAATCTTTCAAGATTTTTGATTTAATATAAATTATATCATCTTGTCCATATTGACTAATTATATCTAGCTGATTCTCAAAATCAGCTCCCAGTATTACTAACGTTAAATTTACCTTTCTCTTATCTGCCAATTCTCGTCCTTTTCCCAATAATTGAAAGGCAACATCATGAATTTTACCTTTATAATGCTCTGCTATCACCCAAACTCCCTTATATTGAGAGATATCCATTTTTTCAACTTTAAATTCCTCTCTTTCCAATATAATAGCATCAACAGCACAGGCCTCCACACAAGCGCCACATAAATTACAATCTTTTGTTATACATGCTTTATCATCTATTATCTCGATACCCCCATAAGGGCAACTTTCAACACATGCACCGCAACCAGTACATAACTCATCATCTATTCGTATGCTCATTTTTTTACCCTCATCTTAAAATATTTTATCCTCTTTTAATTTTTGACAAAGCTCGCTGGACATCTCTTCTATTGATCCCGATAATTTAATATGTTCACCTTTTCGTTCTGGTATAAAAATTTTCCAAACTTCTGTTTGGGAACCTGTTAATCCAATTTTAGCTTTATCCGCATTTACCGCTTTTGAGTCTAAATAAATCACTTCCTTCTTTTCATAGGCGTCCTCAATTCCAGTCATACTAGGATATTTAGGAGTATTTATTGCTTTCAAAACAGAAACTAATGCTGGAAGATTTGCCTCAATAATAACAACCTCTTCCGCTCTAAATACTCTTTCAACTTTTATTTTATCTCCTGTAATTTCAAATTTCTCTACATATGTAATCTGTGGAATTCCGAGTTCTTCTGCTAATTCAGGCCCCACTTGGGCAGTATCTCCATCAATTGCTTCATTCCCACAGATGACAAGATATTTTTTGTCTTTTGATTCTTTTATTATTTTATTAATTGCTAAAGCTAATGTATGCGAAGTAGCTAACGTGTCTGCACCCGCAAATGCTCTATCAGTTAATAGATATGCTTTATCGGCACCCATCGCCAATGCCTCACGAAGCGCCGCTTCGGCTTGAGGTGGACCCATGCTTAACGCAATGATTTCAGCGTCTTGCTTTTCTTTAATCTCTAAAGCCAATTGAACACTATTTTTATCCATGGGGTTCATAATGCTTGGGATACCTTCACGGATCAGCGTATTCGTTTTTGGATCAATCCGCACTTCGCTAATACCTGGTACTTGCTTAATACACACAAAAATCTTCATATTTGCCACCCCTTCCTTAATAATGTTTGTGCAATTACCATACGCTGTATCTCCGAGGTGCCCTCATAGATCTCTGCCATTTTTGCATCCCGAAAATATCTTTCTACTGCATACGCTTTCATTAATCCGTAGGCTCCATGAATTTGGACCGCATCATGTGTTGCTTGCATTGCAGCTTCAGTGGCTTTAAGCTTTGCCATTGATCCAACTAATCCATAATCTAATCCATTATCACACAGCCAGGATGCCTTATAAGTTAATAATCGAGCACATTCGACTTCAACTCCCATATCTGCAATTTTCCATTGTACTCCTTGAAACTGCCCGATTGGCCGACCAAATTGTGTACGTTCATTTGCATATTTGAGAGACGCCTCTATTGCTGCCTGTCCAAGACCTACAGTTTGAGCTGCCATTTGTATACGACCATATTCTAAAATTTGCATTCCAAGCTTAAAACCTTGCCCGACACCGCCTAAGACATTTTCCTTTGGAACTCTAACATCTTGAAATACGAGTTCTGAGGTATTGGAAGCTCTAACCCCCAACTTATCTTCTTTTACACCCACTGAATAACCAGGTGTATCTGTATCAACAATAAAAATTGTTAATTCAGGACGCCTCCCTTTTTGCCCAGTTTTAGTAACACAGAGTAATGTTTTGCATAATCCCCCATTGGTGGCAAAAATTTTGCTTCCATTTAGTACCCACTCATCTCCATCCAAATAAGCATTTGTTTCGACCCCGGCGGCATCACTTCCAGCATTCGCTTCTGTTAAAACAAAAGCTCCTAAATGATCCCCCCTCGCGAGTGGAAGTAAAAATTCTTGCTTTTGTTCCTCGGTTCCGAATGCATAAATTGGGTATGCACACACGCTCGCATGAACCCCCGTTGTTATTGACCAAGATGCATCAATCCGCCCTATTTCCTCGGTAACAATGCTGAATGAAACTGTGTCCATACCAGCACCATCATATTCTTGTGGAACACATGTGCCAAAATAACCCATTCTTTTCATTTCTTCCATAACACGAGGATCCAACTGTGAGTTTTGGTCACTTTCTTCCGCAATTGGAGCAATAAATTCCTCTGCAAACTCTCTCGTAATCTTTTTTATCATAAGTTGTTTTTCTGTTAGTTTGAAGTTCAATTTATTCTCACTTTAATATGATTTATTGAATTTCTAATAATGAACGTTCTTTAATTAATTTTTATTAAATTGAACATAATAAGCATTTTAAGATATCTTTGTTATCTTTTCTAAAGGATTAAGTTCTTATAATCATTATACTTCTTTTTTTTCTTACGTTTATGTTTCCCCTTAAAATTCGAAGATTCTGTAGGTTTCAGGTAGGTTTCCAGATTCCAACTCGATCTTAAATCGGCTTTATTATACTTCTTTTTTTTCTTACGTTTTTTTTCTCCAATTTTGAATTTTTAATTAAAAGTTAACGTAGATATATTTAAAAAAAAATTTTTTCACGAAAATAATAAATTATATTTTATCAAAATCATGATTTAAAATATAAAAGAAAGAACTTTTCGCATATTTTATTCAATTGATAAATAATAAAGAGAATGCAGATTAATGTTCTTTATTACAATCTTTTAAAATTTAAATAGGAAATGATTAAAAGCTCCGATATACTATTTATTGTATGAAAAAACAAAAAGAATTTAATATAATTTATATCATTGGATTAGCAGCTTCATTTTTTTTTATGATATGGATTTTTTTATTTAGATTATATATATTTAATTATACTTTTCTCGTATTTTTTTGGGTTGTGAAATATTTATCTGGTTTTGGATTTATTTTAAGCATTGCTAATGGATTTTTATTATTATTTGATAAATTAAAGGATGACCTTAGTAAAAGAGGAACAAATATTCTTATCGTACTCCAATTCGTAATACCCATATTACTTGTAATATATGCGATTTATCGAATTTATTCAAGTTTTTATGGTGGAGTTGGGATTAGAATGGTTGGTATCTGGGCAGATGTTTATGTTTGGATTGATGATATTATATATATCTATGGTATCAGTTCTCTGCTTATTACCCTTTATATTATTCCAATTATTCGAAATGGATTTGATGATGCTGTAAATCAGACTAGATTATCTCGATTTAAAAGCAGCGCAAAATCCGTTGGAAGAGGAATAAAAAAAAAATATTTTACTCTTAGAAAAAAACATGCGAAGGTTCAGCTCCAAGATCAAATGACTGGAAAAGATATTCTAGTTTCATGGAGGAATAAATTTGCTGTGTATTTAATGATCCCAATAGCAGTAGGCTCTTTATTATTAATGCCCCTAGCATTTATATTAATTGTTCTATGGCTAAAAATAATATTTTTTGAGAAGGTGGAAATAAAAATATATGAAAAGATTGCTTTGTTAATCTCAATAATTATACTAGGTATTGTAGCTATTTTAGCCCCTTATATAGAACTAGAGTTTTATGCACAGACTAGTCATTTATTTTGGACAATCAATATATTTTATCTTTTAGGGATAGGTGTTGCTTCTTTCATATATTTTAGGAAAATTCTCTAATTTCTAAATCTCAACGACTTCCATCCATGATAGAATTGTACCATGAAATCCATCTTTATTTAAAAGATTAAATGGTTTCGATAATTACTATAAATATATTTTATCGAATTAAATTTAAAACTAAATTCAATCAGCGTATTTGAATTATGTGGGAAAAAGAATATTTGGAAAAAATCAAAGGAGAAAAAGAAAATTGGGATAAAAGTATTGAAAAACAAAAAGAGCGAACAGATTTACCATTTATAACCGATTCTGGAATCCCAGTTAAAAGATTGTATACTCCACTAGATATAAAAGGCGATTATTTAGAGAAACAAAATTTTCCTGGATCAGCGCCATACACTAGGGGGGTATATCCTACAATGTATAGAGGGCGTGTATGGACGATGAGATTATTCAGCGGCCATGGCACACCTGAGGAAACTAACCTAAGATGGAAGTTCCTTTACGAACATGGTGAAACTGGATTCAGTGCTGCTGTTGATGCATTAACCTTTAATGGAATCGATCCTACAAATCCAGACGGTTCACCTGAAGTTGGTACATCTGGCGTTCCTCTCTATTGTATTGACAGTTTATTTGCATTAGCAAAAGACATCCCGATTGATAAAATTAGTGTTGCTTTAGTTGTAGAACCGTTTACATCGGCGCCTATTTGTGCAATGTATTTTAATATGGCTCAAATGAAAGGTTATGACCTAAAAAATCTGCTTGGAACTACTCAAAACGACATTTTGACAATGACAGTTGGATATATTCCATACAAAAATGTTGCTCCAAAGCATCTACTCCGCTTAGCATGTGATTTTATTGAATGGACAGTTGCGATGAAAAATGTGCCTAAATGGCACCCTATTAATTTTACGGGATATAATTATCGGGAAGGTGGAATAGATGCAGTCCAAGAATTAGGATTTGTCTTTTCAAGCGCGTGTTCCCATATAGAAAATCTTATGGAGAGAGGATATAAAGCTGACGATTTCGTTGGTAGACTTGCTTTTCACTTAGCCGCACATAAAGATTTTTTCGAAGAAATAGCTAAATATCGGGCAGCCAGAAGGATTTGGTATAAATTGATGAAGGATCAATATGAAGCAAAAGATTCGAGAAATTATGGCTTCAGATTTCATATTCAAACTGCCGGATCGTCTTTAACAGCTCAAACACCACAGGTAAATATAATAAGAACAGCCATCCAAGCTTTGGAAGCAACCCTCGGTGGATGCCAGTCACTTCACACAAATTCATACGACGAAGCGATTTGTCTGCCTTCAGAGGAAGCTGCTCTTATTGCGCTTAGGACACAACAAGTTATATCAGATGAAACTCGCATTACAAACACTATTGATCCATTAGCTGGGTCCTATTATGTTGAATGGTTAACAGATGAGATTGAGGATAGAGTATGGAAATATATGGATAAAATTCATAAAGTAGGGACTATTGATAAAGCTTTATCCACTGGATTCTTATATAAGGAAATGAGAGACGCATTTCATCGGAGACAAGCACGTCTTGAAAAAAGGGAGGAAATAATGTTAGGAGTGAACAAATATACCGTTCCCTACGATGAATGTACAGATGTATTTAGAACAAATAAAGAAGCAGTAAGAATTGAACAAGAGCGAATTAGAAAACTTAAAGAAAGGAGAGACAATGCGAAATTAGAGAAGATTTTAGAAGAGCTCCGTAAGGTATGTGAGAAAGAAGAAAATGTAATGCCGGTTATAATGGAAGCAACAAAAGAAGGCGCAACAGTTGGGGAAATTTGCGATATTTATAGAGAGATTTGGGGGATTTGGGAGCCTCCACTAGCTATATAATTTTTGGAGGGGTATATAATGTCAGATGATAAGATTAGAGTATTAATGTCAAAACCAGGAATAGATGGACATTGGCGTGGTGGTATTGTCGTATCAAGAGCTTTAAGAGATGCTGGTATGGAGCTAATTTTCGGAGGTTTTCAAAATATAGAACAATGTGTTGAATCTGCCATCCAAGAAGATGTTGATGTAATAGGCTTAAGCTTCCATTCAGGTGCACATTTCGCATATACTAAAAGACTAATTGAGTTATTAAAAAAAAAAGGATTTAAAGACCAGATTTTAATTCTTGTTGGGGGCGTTATTCCTGCTCAGGATTTTCATGAGTTAAAAGAAATGGGAGTTGCAAATGTCTATGGTCCTGGAACGATGACGGGCGACATCGTTAAATTCATTAGAGAGAACGTCAAAAAATAAACTTTTGGGGTTGTATATATTTTGAAAATGAATTATGATATTGATACATTGATTAGTAATTTTAAAAAAAAAGACAAGATTGCCTTAGCTAGATTGATTTCCATTATTGAAAATCATCCCGAAAATGCTTCAGTAATTTTTAAAAATTTTAACAAAATTAAACACGATTCATATATTATAGGTATTACGGGATCTCCTGGTGTAGGAAAAAGTACATTAATTGGAGCTATTGCAAAGAAATTACTAGAAGATGGAAAATCTATAGGTGTAATTTCTGTAGATCCAACTTCTCCTTTTAGTGGAGGTGCTTTTTTAGGAGATAGAGTGAGGATGACAGATGTGTCATTGCATCCTAACATTTTCATAAGGAGTCTTGCGTCTAGAGGATACAGAGGAGGTATTTCACGAGCTGTATTAGATATTACACTTCTTTATGAAGCTTTTGGAATGGATATTATTTTAATCGAAACTGTAGGTGTAGGACAGTCTGAATTCGATATCTATAACTTAGCATATACAATTGTAGTCGTTATGGTACCTGGGTATGGAGACGCTATTCAAATGCAGAAGGCAGGGATTATTGAAATAGGAGATATATATGGTGTCAATAAAAAAGATTTAGGGGGCGCCGATATAGCTGCCCATATAGATATGATGCTTGACGATTCTACCTTCACTCAAAGCGGTTGGAGACCTCCAATTGTGCAAACGAATTCTATAACTGGCGAAGGCGTAGATAAATTAATAGAACATATCTATGCCCATAAAGAACATCAACAACTCTCAGATTTAATAAAAGAAAGAAAAAAAAATAGGTTTGCTTACAAAGTAAGGGAATTACTCTATTATAAGATTGATAATGTCTTAGAAAGTCTTATTAGTCAAGAAGAGATAAATGAAATATCTGCAAAAGCAATTGATAATAAATTTCAAATTTACGATGTTGTTTACGATCTTTTCAGCGATGTAAAATTCGAGCGAAAAAAGAAGGAATAAATATTACATATCAACCGCTTTTTATTTGAATTAGTAATTTTTAAAAATTTTTAGTTAAAGAAGATTTTAAGTCCTCATCCTAAATATTCAATTTCTCCTTGGAGACGAATATCTCTTGATGAACTACCTACGAGAATGTTAAATTTTCCTGGTTCTGCTTTCCATCGTCCACTTTTTTCATCGTAAAATGAAAGATCCTTCTTTCCAAGCTCTAAAGTTATAGATTTTTTATCTCTGGGTTCAAGTTTTATCTTTTTAAAACCTTTTAACTCTTTAGTTGGTCTTTCTACGCTACATTCTAAATCTTGAATATAAAGTTGAACAACTTCTGCTCCAACACACGATCCAGAGTTAGTTATATCAACAGATACTTTAAACGTTTCATCGCCCGACACTTTATCCTTGCTGATCTTAAGGTTTTCATAAGTAAAAGTAGTATAAGACAAACCATGTCCAAATGGAAAGAGGGGTTCAATATTCTTTGTATCGAAATAACGATAGCCTACAAAGATTCCCTCTTCATATTTAACATCTAAGTCCTCTATAATTTGCCCTGATGAATCTTCAAGCTTTTTTGGAAATGTAATCGGAAGTTTACCTGACGGATTCACTTCTCCGAATAGGATTGATGCAATAGCATGTCCTCCTTCCATACCGGGATACCATGCTTCAATCACGGCGGGCACTTTATCAATCCAATCCATACCAATTGGACTTCCATTTATTAAAACTACTATGGTTTTAGGATTTTCTTGAATAGTTTTATTTATACGGTTAATTTTTATAGAACTGAGATTGAATTTTTTTTTATCTGAACCCTCACAATCTTTATATGGCATATGATTAAGTCCAGTAACAATGATAGCTACATCTGCTTCTAAAGGTGAGGAAACAATTTCGATTTTGTCTTTACATTTTTCTGATATTCCTTCAAGCGACGTAATTTCATAGGGAGGCTTAACTTGAGAGCTACCACCCCCTAAAGACGTTTTTTTATCAGCATTTGGGCCAATAATTGCGATTTTTGTTAATGAATCAATATTAAGTGGGAGAAGATCATCATCATTTTTTAGGAGAACAATACCTTCTTCTGCGATTTTACGAGCTAGTGTTTGGTGGTCTAAGGTATTTCTACTACCAGCCGGTATCGTGCTTGGATCATCAAAAATTCCTGTAAGAAACATTACGCGCAATAGCCTTTTTATATTTTCATTTAACATTTTTTCATTAAATTTACCATCATTGAACGCTCTTTCCATTCTTTTAAATCTATATCTGATTGGCATTGGCATTTCAAGAGTTAAACCAGCATCTACGCAATTCTCCGTATTTTTTACGTGTCTCGTTGCAAACCAGTCACTAACAACAAACCCTCTAAAGCCCCATTCTTTCATTAATTTTTTTTTTATAAGGTTTTTATGTTCAGAACCATATATCCCATTAACTTTATTATAACAACTCATGAACGACCAAGCATCTGCTTCGCATATAGTAGCTTTAAATGCAGGAAAATAAATCTCTTGAAGGGTTCTTTCACTAACGATTGAATTGCAAATAAATCTATTTGTTTCTTGATTATTGCAAATGTAATGTTTTACACATGCAGCAATTCTCTCACTTTGAACGCCTTTTACATAACTTACTGCTAACTTAGTGTTTAAATAAGGATCTTCTGTCTGGTATTCGAAATTTCTTCCACAAAGTGGTGCCTTCTGAATATTTATGCCTGGTCCTAAAATCATATGATATCCGATATCCCTTACTTCTTGGGCTACTGCTACTCCAAACTTTTCTGAAAGCTCTGGATTCCAACTTGCAGCCCTACAAATACCCACAGGAAAATAAGTGCCTAATGAATTATTGCTACTATGTGGACCTATCCCATGTGGTCCATCCGTCATTTTGAAATGTGGGATTCCCAATCTCTTAACAGGTTTCGTGTAAAAACCTTTTATTCCAACGCTAAGTTTCATTTTTTCTTTTAATGTTAACCTTCCCAAAAGGTCTTCAACTCTTTCCTCTAACTCTAAATTACTGTCCATAAAAGGCATATTTAATAATTCTTTATTTGAAAGATTTTCACTCATATAGTACCACCAAAATTAATTTAATCTAAAACAAGTGTTATTTATAAAAAAATGTATAATTAAAGTAATTGAGGGATTCTTTTTTCCATTGTTATTTCTTTTGCAATTATTTCATTTAATAGAGCTTCCCGTTCCTTGCCTGAAAGCACTTCCAGCTTTCTTATTTCTAAAGGATCTACTTTTTCTCTTAAATTTTTTATTTCTTTTACAGTAGGCGGTCGTGTTTCCTTTAAATCGTCTGAAATAATTAACTCAAACCCAGTTGAATTTATAACTGTTTCTAGATCTATTTTCGGATGAATTGTATCGATTTTCATTCTCTTAGTTTCTTGATCAAAGGTTAAATAAGCTAAATCAGTAATAACACACTGTGGCCCAGCACCACCACATATACTTTGCTTCCCATCTGGAAATCCAACTCCCGAAATAAAATCAATTTTTGAAACAAATGTTTTTTTATCATGTCTTGGAGTGTATAAAAAACTCCCTCGAGAATAAAACATCGAAAAATCTGCTATGCCAGCGCATCCTGGAAACCTAATTTTCGGACTTTTCCAATCTCCAATACAGATATTGTTAGTATTCCCATATATATCAATCTGAGCGGGTCTAAACCATTCAATTGTAGTTAATTTATCTGAAGGAAGAGATTCTAAAGTACATTCTCCTGAGTTTTGAAATTTGTATGCCCTAGCGGTATTCATCTCCAAATAGAGTAATGAAACTTGACGAGCCTCAAAAACAAAAGTATTTCCCATTATATAATGATAAATCGCATCTGGAGCGTGAGTTAATTTTGCTAAAGTAAAAGCCGCCCATACCATTGGAGTTGCAACTCCAACGATCATTACATCATCGTTTCTAACTTCCCTAGACATCAAGACTGTTAAAATTTCGTCTGTTGTATAATCCTTAGAGTATTCACTCATTTTATTACCCCTCCTATAATAACACATTCAAAATTGTTTGAATTCCACCTACTTTTTCCAAATATTCAGCATGATTCTTATTTAGGATAAATTCGCGTTTATACTCCTCAAAATCCGTCTTAATGTATGTCAGAATATGATTTGGATCGAATGTATAAATGGGAAAGCAAGAGGTTGGATGTGCACCGAAGGGGATCTTTACAACAGCATCGGTTGTTTGCATTGGTAATTGAGCTCGCCGCGGTAATCTTATAATATCCTCAGTTTCGACAAGCTTTTCGCACGTAATAATTGTTTTTTTAGCAGTTTTTGCCATATCATCGTCAAGCCAAACAGCTCCTTCAATATTACCGTTTCCAAACTCATCGGCATAATTCACGTGTAATATAGCGACGTCCAATTCAATTTTTGGCATTGCCATTAGTTGAGTTCCAGAACCCAATGGATCTTCAAATTGTTTTATGTCATCCCTAACCTTAGGGAATGAGGTCCCAATAATTCCTTTCAATGGCATGAATGGTATTTTTAAGTAAGATGCCTTAAGTCCTAAAGCAACTGAAGCTTCGCTTTCCTCAGAAATTCTGATTTTTCCTGATTCAACGCCCTTTCTATAGTGAGGTGCCATTCCAAAAACTTCCATTCCCACAAAAGAGGCTCTAACTTCAGAAACACACCTGCTTCCAACAAGCATATCAACGTCAATCCCTCCAACAAAAGTACAAATTGAGAGATCCTTTTTCTCTTGTCTGATTATTTCTCTACAAGCGCATATTGATTTCCTCCAAAATGATAATCCACCAATACCAATAAGATCCCCATTTTGGACATATGTTGAAATCGCTTCTTCCAATGACATGAGTTTAGAATCCATTTATAGACCTCTAGATTGTGCTATTTAAATTTTTAGAATTTTATAGAAATTAAAATTGTTTATCGAATATTAATAATAAGAATTTTTTTTAACAGAAGTGAAGATGATATCTAATTATTTCTTCTTGAAATTTTATTTAATATTTTTATAAAACTTTTTTTTTGTTTATATGAATTAAATTTCAAGATTTATTCGGTATCAGATCGAAAATTTAATTTGATTTAGAAGAATCCAAATTTCTTCAATAAAAAAGAAATTCAATATTTTTAAAAAAGTGAGATTTTTAGCAGAAATATCAAAAGAGATGATTATGGTATCAGAGTTCGATATAATTAAAAAGTTCTGCTTTTTCCAGCATTATACGAGTAATTTCTTTAAATATTTTATCCACATTTTCCCCTGTTTTGGCAGAACATTCAAAAAAACCACATAGTTTATTTTTCTTCGTCATTTCAAAACCTTCATTGCTTTTAACAGCTCTTCTATGATCAAGATCAGTTTTTCCTCCCACTAATAAAATAGGGATTTGTTTCTCTTCAGCTGGAGCACCTTCGTTTAGTGCGGTTAACCACTCATTTAAATTTTTTAAACTTGAATATCTTGTAATGTCATACATAAAAATTCCACCCGAAGCGCCTCTTAAATAGCTTGGCAAAAGAAATCTGAAGCGCTCTTCACCCGCAAAATCCCATATTTGCAATTTAACTTTGAACCCATTAACCTCTACAGTTTTTACATGGAAATCTAAGCCTATCGTGATCCCAAGGTTTCCTTCAAATACACCAGAAAGATATTTGTTAACTAGAGTTGTTTTTCCAACTCCACCATCTCCAAATATACATAATTTAAATATTGCGTCATGCAATTTAATCAGCCAATACCTCAATGTTTAGATATTTCTTTCAAATTTTGATATAGTTTTTGATATATTATTTATAAAGTTTTTTACAGATATATCATAGGAGAAAGTTGAAAAACGACGATAAATAACTTAGAGCAACTGAAATTTATAAATACCGAAAAAAATGAAAAGCATAAATTTTTACTAAAGAAGATATTTTTTTAATATATTCTCATTTATTGTTTTGAAAAAATATTATAAATCTAAAAAATAAGAGGGAAAGAAATGGTCCATATTTCTGAAGAAGGAAAATTTAATGATAATAGTTATCTTATCGATGGTTATATATTTCGACTTCCAAAACATCTTGCGATATACATAATTGAAAATGAGGGTATGCGAATGATGCTCGATACTGGAGTCCCCTTAGCGGCTCGGAAAGTTGTAAAGAAATTAAAGGAATTTGGGTTATTTCCAATACAAAAATTGCTTCTAACACATTCACATTGGGATCATGTTCAAGCATATGGAAGATTGAAAAAGTTAATGGGCGATTTTGAAACTTTAGCCTCTGAAAACGCGATTGAAAAATTAAGAGAACCAGATAAAATCAACAAGGTTTATGGTTATGACATTGAACCAATATTAGATGATGTCACGCTCTTAAAGGATGGAAATATTATTAATCTTAATGGATTAGAACTAGAGGTGCTCAATTTTTTCGGTCATACAATGGATTCCATTGCAATTCTTGATAGAAAAAATAAGAACCTTTTTTTGGGAGATGCCATAATTGACAGATATGATAGTGAAACATTTCATTGTACTTACATGCCATCTGAATTTAACGAAGAGGAAACCATAAAAACCTTCCAAAAACTAAGGGAATTAAAAGATCAACTAAATTCAGTTTCTTTAAACCATTTTGGTGTATGGACTGATGAAGGTTTTAATCAAATTTTAAATGAGATGGAAGATCTTCATCATAAAACAAAAGAATCTATAAAACAATGGTATAATGAAAATCCATCCATAGAATATATCGCATCTAAGTATCATGAAACATTTATTCCAAATTCTACAATTCACACGAAAGAAAATCTATTAGGGTTACAATTAGTTATGGAATGGCTTGTTGAAGGTTTGAAGATAAGTGGCTTTATTTAAAAAGATAATTATTAGAATTCTTTTAAATTTGAAACTGGCGATTTCTTAGTTTTGAAATCAAATGTCCTCTAGATAGAAGTTGGAGGCCAAATTGAGACGAATAATCTCGAGAAAAATCAGATACGATATTACATATCATTATTCCTCCTTCTATACCAGGAGTGTCTAAACAAGCTTTATGTAATTGTCGTAATTGTGTAATACTTATCTCTCTTTTCCAGTCCCGAATAAATACTCCAAATAATGATTTAGCATTTTTTACTAAAGCGTCAAAAGTCCAAATCTTTCCTGATTTTCCTTTAATTTTCTGTGGATCTGCGATAAAGTCATATTTTTCAGAAAAAACCAATTTCGTTAATTCAAGTAAAGTTTTATCAACTACCGACATACACATACCCCTTTTTAATTTAAAGTATTCTTTTAGTAATATTTAAATGTTATATGAAGGAGTGTATTATATTAATGTAATATGGAGAAGATATCTCTTAGATTTTTTTACAGCCAACAATTTAATAATAGTAGAGCTTCCGACAAAAAAATTTTAAATTGACCTCAAGTTTTTATTTTCAACAAATTCAAATAATCTATATAATGGATATTTACCCTCTGTGTCGGAACCTCTATTTTTTACATAATCATAAATATTTTTTTGTAAAAAATCAATTAACTTATCAGCTACTTTATCACATACTCCTGAACATTCTAAAAAATTATTTGATAAATAATCGCAATTCTTATTATATTGTTGGCAAAATTTTTTCATTTGTAATGACAAACCTTCTGCAGGCAAAAATATAAAGCAGTCCCAAGTATCTTGAAATCCACCTAAATGACTTGGAGCAATTTTTTTTAATGAGCTTTTTAAAAGATCTATTATTTTTTTTGAATTATTTGAGTTCTCTTTCCCGACGCGAAATTTAATTCTTCTTAACTCTTTTTTTGCTTCGAGTTCACATAAAAAAACATATTTTTTTAATAATATCTCAGCTTTGTTAGTTTTTATTGAGTCTATTATTTTCCATCCAGAGACTTTCTTACAACTTATTTTTTTATGCTCAGGATTTGAGAAATTGGTAGGATAAATCCAGCATTGCGGAGGTTTTATTCCAGAATTATGAACGTTACATCCATTAGTATCTAAATTAAATAAAAAACATTTTCCTTTTTTATCGTCAAATCGAAGACTAAAACTGAATATATCACTTCTAATGAAATCTTTCTTTTTTGCATACCCTCTCTTAATATATTCAATTGCCAGAACTTTGGGGACATCAATCTTAATTGAACAACAATCACCTGTACAGATTTTCGTGTCTATACAATTAGGCCCTTCAATTGCCGTTTTCATTAAACCATTAAATTCCTTAATAATTGTCCAAAAAAACTTATTTTCCATCCGAGATCTATTAAAATATGTTTAATTTATATATTTTTTTATAGAGCTTTATATTTATCAAGTCTATTATTTAATAAATTTAATCTGCTAAAATCTTATCGTAAAAATATGAATATCTAAAAAAAACAAATTTTAAATTTAGATCCGATTAATTTATTCAATCTTATTGGAATGACGATGAATAATTAAACCCGACAAGGGTTTTGGATAAAAATAAGTAGATTTTTGAGGCATTATTTCGCCTAATCTAGTAATTTTTTGAACCTCTTCTAAAGTCGCAGGATTAACAACAAAAAGAGCTTTTATATCATCGCTTTCATCAACAGATTCAATTCCTTTCTCTAATCCTTTAATAAATTCTATATCCTCTATTTTTACATCAAGACATTCTTTAAGCAGAATATTATGTAATATTGGGAGGTTTAAGTTTTTCCATTCTGTCGTTTTCTTAATGTCTTTCATATAGTCTTCAGGTCTTACATTATCTTTTAACCTAAGAATTAGATATTTTTTAAGGTAATAGACCCCGAAAACATGTTGACCTTTAAATTGTTCCATTTTATTTTTAAAATCATTAATATCCTCAATATTTTCAATAACCTCAAACTTTTCGTTTACCACATCTTTAATTTCTTCAATAGAATTGACAGTTAATTTACGTATTAATCGATGATTTGGGAAAATGATTAATCCAGGATCATTAAAGTCTATAAATAACGCCATAATATAGTTGCATCCACCATGTTTGCTGTGGCGGAGGCTCGTGATAAATCTATGATGGCCATCAGCAATAATGATTTCGTGATTTTTAACAATTTTTTGAAATCTTTTAATATCCTCTTCGTTCGATACCTCCCAAATCTTATGAATGAACCCCTCTCGGTCTAGCGTTTCAATAAAAGGTTTTTTCGTTATGTATTTATTAAAAAGATTATCAGCTGTCCCATTCCCATCATAAATTGTAAAAATTGGAGAGAAATTACCATCTGTTTTTTGAATTATATTTAAACGGTCTTCAGTAAACTTCCTAAATGTGGCTTCGTGCGGTATGACTCCTTCAGTAGCTGGAAAAATCTCTACTAACTTTAAAAGGCCAACAAATCCATATCTGCTTATTTTTTCTCCCGTATCCGGTCTTGTATAATCGATTCCGTATATACAAATACATTTATCCGGGTCTGTAACAAGAGTTTCATTTTTTATCATTTCATCTAATTTCTGACCCGCAGCATCATAGGTTTCGGGAAGGATTACGTGACAAATATTATCTGGATGTTTTTTCATTTTGATTACTTCTTCTTCTGAAATAACATCGTAGGGTGGTGCAACTAGTATTTTTAATTTATCTGGGTCGTTTTTCCCTATCTTATAATGAAAATTTCTAAATGGTAAAAGTTCTGGCATGCTTATTTAAATCTATATTCAGTTCAAAATTCTATAAATTTTAAAAGATTTTGAAAATTAAAAAATTTATCATTGATTTTTTATTAAATCTTTGATAATTTGAATGATTTCCCAAGAAAAATTCTATTAAATTAATGCATTTTAAAAAAAATATAAATACATAGCATTATAGAAATAAATTAAATAGAAAAAGCAGTTTAAATCTTTACCCAAAAATGTTAATCATCATAACGATTATTTTAGTCGGTATATTCCTACTAAACTTCTTCCTGTACTGGATCATTTTTCTCGCAACCGAAAGGAAAATATCCAAATTTTGGGATATCTATACAATAATTTATCTTACAATTTGGTGTTCTTCAATTGTTTTAATTCCTATTATTACATCAAGTTTTTTCGGTTCTATTTTTGGAACTAAAAGTTATTTTCAAGAATTGTCTTTTAGGGTGTTGTTTTCAATTTTAGGGGTTGTACTAGTTATTTTAGCATTAAAATTTGGAAATTCAGTTATGAAGATTAATAAACTTAGAGGTTTGGCAAAAGGTAAACATCAATTAATTACTAATGGTCCCTATAAAATAATGAGACATCCAATGTATACCTCATGGGCAGCGTTGTTTTTAGGTTTAGCTCTTATATTTGATTCTTTTATTGCCCTAATAATAACCCCCTTTTTTCTATTTCTTTTAGAATTAGAAGGATTTTTAGAAGAAAAATATTTACTCATACCTCAATTTGGAGAAAAATATGAGAAATATAAGAAAAAAACAACAAGTAGGATGTTTCCTACTCCCTATAATATTTTATTAATTTTAATTATAATTTTTATTGTTTATGTAGGCGTTTTAAATTATTTTACTTAATTATATAATCAAAAGATTGAATAAACGGTGTTTATACTATAAGGAATGACTAAAAAAATGACAAAAAAAATTGCACTCTTGGCAACTGATGGATATGAAGATCTGGAACTTCATTATCCAAGGATTAGGTTAATTGAAGCAGGTTTTGAAACAGAATTAATAAGCCTTTCAATAAAAGAGATCAAAGGAAAATGGGGTTATCCTTTTCAACCTAGTTTAAGTATACACGAGGCTAATCCTGATAACTATGATGGTGTTATTATTCCCGGTGGAACCAAGAATCCCGATTATTTAAGAAGAAACAAGCGAATATTAGATTTTGTAGCAAAGATCAACGCTCAAGGGAAACTCGTTGGTGCTATTTGTCATGCGGGATGGGTTTTAATTTCGGCAAAAATTGTAAAAGGTCGAAAAGCTACTAGTTATTTTGCAATAAAAGATGATATGATAAATGCAGGAGTAGATTTCGAAGATAACTCTGTCGTAATTGATAATAATTTGATTACATCGAGGATGCCCTCTGATTTACCAGATTTCATGAAAGCTGTTTTAGAATTTCTAAAAAAGCAGTGACAAATAGAAAAAAAACGTGTTTAATTTTATAAATTTTTAATTCTTTTGATTTCTTTAATAATTAATTCTCGTAACTCGTTAATATCTTCAATTAGTTTGTTTATAATCTCCATATCTTTATCAATAAGAGTAGATTCAGAAACAACATCTTTCCTTAATTCTTTTCTAACAATATTGCATGCTCTTATATGATTAATAAAATTTTGAATCTTTTTTGTTTTAATATCAAATTGTTTCTTGAATTTTTTGAGGTTTTCGAGCTGAGTTTCGATATCGTCAATGAAATCAAAGCAACTAGTGATATTGTCTTCTTTTTTCAACTCAATAATAGTACTTTTAATATCTTCTAAATAATTAAGCACTTCTTCTCGTAGTTTATTCGAAATTTTTTCTTTCTTTACTTGGAATTTTGAGGAAGGTTTAAATTCTATATCATCAAGAATACTTGAGGCATATTTTATGTTTATTTTTTCTTTAAATTTACTGAGAGTTTGTTCAACTTTATATGGATCATCCTTTATTTCAAATTCTTCAAATGCTTCAATATCTGTAATCAATTCTAATTCATCTAACTCTACTTGGGTCATTAATGGAGTAAAACGAACTTGGAGCTGTTTTTTGCCAAAGTAATCCTTATCGACTCTAAGAATTTGGGTGTAGGTCTGAATAAATTCTTCTCCAATCGGAGCATATAATACTCCATCGTTAGGATCCAGTTGTTTTAATAAAGGATGAATACGCTCTTGTTTAATTGCCCCTGTTACCAAAATTTTTTGCCATGGACTCAAATCAGGCATACCGTCAAGCGGATTTTGAATATTTACTGTAATATTATCGTGCAGATTTAACTTTTTAAGATTATTATCCGTTATCTTCGCTATTTCAGAATTAGCTTCAAGTATTATAATTTCCCCTTTTGGCGCCAGTTTATGAGCCAGTGCAGCTATATATCCACTTTTTGCTCCAAGAATTAATAAATCATCGTCTTCTTTCAATGCCAAACCTTGCAGCATAATGCTTATCATATGGGGAGCGGAGATTGTTCTGTAATTTTCGGGTTTCTCGTAATAAAAAAGATTCGGGATGTCTTCGTAAATTTTTCTTGGATCTGTGAATTCTTTGGGAATAAATTCTTCGAGTGGTACTTCTAAAAAAGCTTCAAATAAGCGTTGGTCTTTTAAATACTTCTGTTTTAATAAATATTCTAGGAGAATCCGTTTTTTGGCTTCATATAATTTTTTATTTTCCATGAAGATATCAAATATTATTAGTTTAGAAAATAAAGATAAAACACATTATTATATTTTTTCTTAATTAATTATAGTAATATTATTAATATTTTTTTGTTTTTTGTTAATTATGGCTTGGATTCTGGACGCTGAAAGCTTTAAAGAAGCAAAAATTACACTTTTGTTAATTTTTATTAATCTTACAAGTTATATTGTTTTTAATTTAATTTTAGATATAGAATATTTACTTCTATTAGCTCAAATAAATTCTAAAGTTATCGTAGATTTTGAACTTTGGCGCCTTATAACATCTATGTTCCTTCATGCTGATGTAATACATTTATTTTCTAACATGGTTGCTTTATTAATATTTGGTGCTGCCGTCGAAAATAATTTCAGGCGATATCAATATCTTATCATCTATTTTCTTTCAGGATTAATTGGCAATATCTCTTCTTTAATTCTATTGCCACTTAATGTTATAAGTTTAGGCGCATCGGGAGCGATATTTGGCTTGATTGGTGCTGCTTTTATATTTTTTGCGAGAGAAGATCACTCTTTTATATTGCTTGGTTTAATATATATCGTATATTTTATAATTATGTCATTTACACCTGGCATTAATCCCTGGGCTCATTTATTTGGGCTACTAGGAGGAGTGGTTTTTGGTTATTTCTTTAAGCATAAAAAAAAGTATGAAGATCATTATTGATAAAGTTATTTTTTTCTCTTCTTTTTTTTTCTTTCTTCTTCCATTGAAAAATCCTTAGGGCAATTATTCTCTATTGGGCAAATATTATGTTTTGGATTAAGAGGTAAACAAATTTCTTGCCCAAACTTAACAAATAGCCTATTTAATTTCAACCAGAGTTCTTTAGGAATAATAGTTTTTAATGCCTTTTCAGTTTGTTCAGGTTTTTTAGTCTTAACCCAGCGTAATCGATTTGAAATTCTATGAACATGGGTATCAACCGGAATTGCAGGAATTTGAAAAGCATAAACCAAAACACAATTAGCTGTTTTAGCCCCTACTCCAGGTAATTTTATTAAATCATCAAAGTCTTCAGGAACTTTACTATTGAATTTTTCGTGGATTATGTTTGAGACTTCTTTTATTCGAGCAGCTTTAACTCTATAAAACCCTGAGACTTGTATAAGTTTTTCTAGTTCTTCTATATTTGCTTCCGCAATTAATTGTGGTGTATTATACTTAGCAAATAACCTTTCTGTCGCTATTCTAGTATTTGCATCTCTTGTTCTCGCAGATAAAATGGTAGATATTAAAATTTTAAAAGGATCTCTTTTTTTTTTAGCTAACTCGTCTAAATGTGCGTCTCCCTCTAATGAGCTTTCAATTCTATCTAAAATCTCTTTATAACTCATTTTATCTGTAACTTTTATTTTTCATAAACATAGATTTTTCTCTTAAAAATCTGGCCTTTTTTAGCGTCAATTAAATTATTTAAGTGCTGTTTGAGAAATTGAAGTTTAATATTGGATTTATTTATTATTCTATTTGAATCTATCATTTGAATTGGATTAAATTTATATTTTAAAGCAATTTTATTAACATTCAATTGAACATCTCCACCATCAATAGTGCTAATAATTGGTGCAGTAATGCTAATTCTACCTTTTGGCTTTAAAACCATATATATTTCTCTAAAAGTAGTGTCATATAAAGGTTTTAATTCGGTCTCTATAAAATTTTTTGCTTGTATATAATAAGGTTTTTCTCTATAAAAAGGTCCTAAAGAAGGTTCGGTGCAGACACCATCAAAGAAATTAGGTTTAAAATAGTTTGATAGGTTTTCAATGTCGATATTCTTAATTCTTTGCTCTAAAAAATAAGGAATCGGCTCTTCTAGTATATCATCACACAACCAGTTTATATTGCGGAGAGTATTATTTACTTTTACTTGATCGAAATCCGCCCCGTATATTTGAAAGTCTTGTATTAGAGTAAGCAATAATATTGTTCCATTCCCAACAAAAGGATCAAGGATTTTTTTCGTCTCTCTCTCTTGAAATAAATTTAAAAAATTTAACATAATTAATGCTAATTTTGGTGAAATGCTGCTTTTAAATTCTTTACAGGGTCTTTGCTCGTCTATTATCTTTTTGAAATTAGGGTCGTCTGCTGTAAATGTCCTTCCTATATAAACTCCTTCTTCTGTAAAACCGAAAATAATTTCGGCTCTGTCTTCATTGAATAATCCATATTTTATAAGATGATGTGGAAAAATTGGATTTAGATTACCTGATTTTATATTTTCTTCTGGATATTCGTAATACAACGACTTCTTTGCTCCCTTTTCAATTAAAATTGTCATAATTTCCTTATTAAGGAACGGAAGAAAATGCTTTACCAATACTTTTGAGTAATATTCATCATCAAAAAGATTAGGATAAATGGATATGGCAAAAAATATACTCTGTTTTTTTAATTTAGGGAATATTTTTTCGATAGCTTTTTCCAAAATAATTAGGATTTTATTTCTGACCTTTTCTACAATCTTATATTTGTTTATTTTTAAAGGAAATGCGGTATGTACATCTCTAATATTAATAAAATCATAAATTTTAGCAATTTTTTGGCAGCCCCCGAGTAAAAATTGAAGTTCCATTAATTTATTAATATAATGTTTATCACTGTGTAGAGTATTAAATTCTACAACAGCAATATTAGCCGAATAATCTTTAATTCTTCCTTTGAATTGAGAATTTCTAAGAACATTATCAAGTTCCGCTAGCGAAAGTCTAAAGTTGGATCCCAAAATAAATAAGAAATCGTCCATAATTATAAAAAAATTTTCCTGAGAAATACAAAGACTACCTATATTTCTATTAATTTATACAAAGTTTTATTTTTTTTTAGAGATTTTCTCTTTTTTTTTTTCCTTTTTCTCAAGCCATGCTTTAAAAGCTTTTGTAGGTTTTCCATTCCAAATTGCATTTTTAGAAGTCTCTCTATTAAATTCTTTAGTATCTTTAACTGTGTATTTAATGCCATCAACTTCTAATACTCTTTCTTCTACATCTTTTTCCTCTATTTCATCTAAATCGATCGTAATTTCAATTTTTTCTCCAGTTACTTCTTCTAATGCGCTCATGATATCTTCAAGATCTTCTCTCTTTCTGACCGGTATCATTTCTAAAATTTTATCCTCAGCACTCTCTTCCTCTATCCTCGTTTTAGCTTTTTTATATGCGACTTGTTTTGCTACTTTCTCTTCTCTTATTCTCTTTATATCTTCAATTGCTTTAGAATAATTGTCCTTAAAATATTTTAAAGCTAGATTAATCACGTCTGAAATATTTTCCCAATTTTGATCCTCAAGAATTTTATTTGCCCAATAGAATAAATCCAAGTTTAAATTAACAGTTATTAACTGTCCCTCAGAAACTGTTTCTGTTGTTAAAAATTTAAAAATATTAGCGATGAAGATATTGTTATCGAAAGCAGAAAATCCATACTCTCTTCCTAAAGAAGAAAACATACTTAAATTTCCAAAAGCAATAACTTTTCCCTTGTAGTATTCAACTACAACTAATAAAGGAATCATTGGACTATCTTCTTCAATCCAATCCTTTCCATCGTGAATTCTATGCCATGTATTTAATCCGCCTGTTGCTAATATCTCAATTTTAATGTTTTCCTCATCTTCAATAAACTCCAAAGCTTTTAGCGAACAGGCAGAAGAAAACACGAGTTTTTTGACTTGATCAGTTATACTATGTGGAGTGATATTGGTTATTAGTGGTCTCTTTTGCAGGTTAACATAATTCATGCTATCTTGAACAATATCAGAAAGAAACTCAAATCCAAATTTAGTTGTAAGATCATTTAAATTTGTCTTATTAATGTGATCACCGCCCATTGAACTAAGGATTAAAAGGCTACCCCCCTTCTTCACATATTTATCGAGTAATTTTATTTCATTTGGCTCTAATTTTTTGTTATTAGGTGTAGATAGTATTATCGCATCGTAGCTTTGTAATTTTTTTATAGAATCGAACCCAGCTTGGATTTTACCGAGCTTATAACCCGATGTAAATAAAAAGTGCATAAATTCGTCATAGCTGGAGGTCTCAATCGTTAATTTATTGTTATGGCTATAATCAAGGGCTATTGTCGCTTTTTCTGGCATAAGAACATTATTTTCGTTAATATTATTCTGTTTTATAATATTTTATTTTTTTTAAGATCTTTCCATAATGTCTATTATTAACTATTTTTTCTTTTTTTTTTGAAACCTCTATATCTAAAACTAGATGAAATAGATTGGGGCCATAGCTCTT
>JBHLQY010000008.1:0-51846 GCA_048883105.1 Candidatus Thorarchaeota archaeon
TCGTTTCGATTTTTAAATTTTTTGAGTTCATGTAAGCCATCTTTAGCACTATTAATAATTTGATCGAGATTTAATCTTATAATATCCTTTTCCTTCCTAATGCCATCAACTTCTTTTAATAAATGTCTTATATTTTTCTCAAAATTTTTTACTTCTTTTTGCGTTTCTGCTTTTTCAATTAAACTATTCTGTTTTTTTATATTTCTTTTAATTTTTTCATTGTTTTTATTTAATTGATTATAATTTGAAATTAAATCCCAGTATTGATTTTTTAAATCTTCTGAAACTACTTCATAAATTATTAATTTATCCCTAGGTTTTTGTGAACGTCCAAAAATCCGTTTTTCAAAACAAAGATAATGGATATTATCGCTTTTCTTTTCTAATTTTTCTATAAATCCATTTTTAAGAATTAGAATATTTAATTTATCCTGTAAATCTCTCTCTGCCATGGCAATAATCTGTTTTGTTGTCTTCGAGCTAATTCTTACAAAATTCTCTTTTAAAAACGAAGAAACTGTAAGGTTTTCAGTTTTAATCAATAAATCTTGAAGATCACCTATATTTGTTGACGATGGATGAGGTTTTGCATATTTTGGTTCTACTGGAAAATTTGAGACTTTTCGAGGATAAATATGTTCTTCTCCATAAGGATCGATATATATAATCGTAACGTGGGGATTCATCAAAGCTGTCTCTTTAATGTAGGTTTCAACATATCCTCTAATATATTTGACATTAAGATAAGCTAATTTAATATAAGTTCCGTGGAGAAAAGGGCAGTCAACATCAGTAGGATGAATTAAATACTTTTTTTCATTTTTTGAGGTAGTAAAAAATTCAGATACAGTAGCATAAACATTTTCAAATGATCTTGAGACTGCTACAATTGGTTTACCAGTTGTATTTTGGGCATCACTAAAAGCACTTGGAGCTCCAAATCCTTGGCTGCCTCTCGTTTGCTTTAGTTCCATACTCTTCGAAGATGCTAAATATCTGCCAAATTTTCGAAGATCTAATTTGTTCATACCAGTTCCGTTATCAAAAATTTCAAATGTATAATTCATAACATTTTTTTGACTTAACTCTGAGATTAAAAACGAGGCTGCTTCAGATTCACTAAGTCTAATAATTACGATAGGTTCGTTATCTATTACTGATTCAACTGGTTTTATAATTTCTTCCATGGAGGAAATTACTCTTTTTACTTCTACTTCAACTTCGATTTCAGTTTGCTCAATTATTTCTTCTGGTTTTATTTCTTTAACTTTAGGTATTTGGATTTGACTTCTCAAAGTGTCAATAGGCTCTATTCCAATTTCTTGCATTAAGGTGTGTTTTGCTTCATCATCAAAGGGTTGAGATCTTTTCTTTTCTTCCTCTTTCTCAGTTTGAAGAATTGATAAATTCTCTAAAGAAAGTTCTCTATCCAATGTAAATTTAATTTTAGAGTCTGTTTTTTTAAGCTCTTTCCATTGAAAAGACTCGATGGCATCTAGTGCGTTATCGAGGAATTCAGCAGCATATTGTGAGTGTTTCCAATAGCCAAACTCAAATCCAACTAATTGTGTGCGTTTTCTCATGAATTCGGCTATAGTTCCTTGTTTGATAGTCGATTTCTCTTTTTGAGCTGTAATTTGAAGCACTCTCTATTTTATTTTTATTTTTCTCTCTTTAAAATAATTATAATTATAAATGTATTTATGCGTAAGGTAAAAAGTTAATTATTTAGTAATAAAGGATAAATCTAATATCTATTATTTCTAACTTTGTTCTACTTCTTTTTTACTTCAATTTTTAGAGAAATTGAATTATTATTTAAAGTTTTTCTTTAGAAGAAAGAATGTGAAAAGAAGAATTTAAAAATAAATTGCAAACTAAAATTATTAAAATTCCCTTAGATGTCTTTTTTTAAGACCTTGTCTTATAATTTTCTAAGGCGAGATCTAAAATCTTAGACGCAACGTATCTTTTGGAATGTTTTACATGGGTGACGTGCTTTTCTTTATCGATAATATAAACCTCATTATCGCGAGATTCAAATCCTCTAGATTTTGCGTTAGGTCCTTCTTTACCGACATCATTGGCAACGATCATATCAGTATTAGATTGATTAAGCCTTTCATAGGCTCGATCTATTAATTCGCTTCTTGATACGTTAGTTTCAGCTTTAAATGCTACAATAAACACCTTATGGTTCTTTTGCCTAGCGACATCAATGATTTTTGGTGTCAATCTCATGTTTATTTGCAATTCTTTTACATTATCGGAAGATATTTTCCCTTCAACGCATTCCGCTGGAGAATAATCGCTTATTGCGGCCGCACAAATGAAAAAATCATAATCATTATAACCTAATTCATATTTTATTGCTTTTATGAAGTCTTCAGTGGAAACAACATTAAGTACATTTAAATAATCAGGAACTTTAACTAAACTTTTTCCATTAATTAGAAGAACCTCTGCTCCTCTTGCTGCCGCTTCTTTTGCTATTTCAATACCCATTCTTCCTGAAGAATCATTTGATACAAATCTTATTTCGTCAATATACTCTCGTGTTGGTCCAGCAGTAACGAGTACTTTCATGCCCTCGAGATCTTTTTTAGCGACTAAAAGATCAATCACTCTATCTATTATATCATCTATTTTAGCGATTTTTGCTTTTCCTTCTGTGATTCTTGGTCCTAATATATCAATACCGCATTTTTTCAGTTTTTTTTCATTTTCTATTAAAATTGGATGTTTATACATACTCTCATGCATAGCTGGCACAATTACTATAGGTGTATCCGACCCGAACGCTGTAGAAACTATTGTTGTAACAGGAGTATCGTCAATTCCGTTTGAAATTTTAGATATCGTGTTGGCTGTGGCAGGACAAACTAAAATTAAATCTGCTTGTTTAACAGCCATTGGTCGATCACCTGCTAAATAAATATGCTCAACAGCACCCGTTAATTCCGTGATAACAGGATTTCCTGTTGCCCAATGCATTAGAGAAGGTCTAATTAATTCCGTTGCGGCTTTAGACATTACGGAAATTACCTCAGCACCGAGCCGCATTAGTTCTCTTGCGATAATAGGAGAAGATATAACTGCTACAGAACCTGTTAAGCACATACATATGGTTTTTCCTCTCAAAATTGTTCCTTTACTTTCTAAAATGTCCTTGCTAGGATGCTTTCTGTTATCAAACATAACTTACATGAGATTCAAAAAAAATTATTGATTGTTATACTATGTAAAAAGTAATTATTTCGTTTTAAAAACTTTTCTGATTAAATTAGTCCTAAAATAATTTAAGATAAGTTATAGATCATTTCTAATTTGAAATTATGACATCTTAAATCTATTTTTTTAAATTTTCAATTTGAATTTTGAAATTCTCAATTTTTTTAATCAAAAAATTTTTTTTTTCTAAATATTCTTCAAGATTGAATAATCCAGAACTGAATCTTTGGTCAAGAGAAAAAATGATGTTTCTTGTAGAATTTATATGTTCTTCTAAATGTTTAATTTGTTCTTCAATACTTATTGCCCCGGTTTTTTTTCCCACCATTTTTTTTTTACCTTTTAATTGCCCATATGTAATATAAAATGCATCAAAAATATAAATTTATTACATTGACTTACATAAAAGCTTTTAATAAAAGTTTATACGAGGTTTAATTATAAGAAAAAAAGAGTTGAATCTAATCCGCAAAGGGAATCAATTTTAATTTGATTCTACAATATTTAATTCTAAATTTATTTTCGAGGCGAAATCAATGAATTTTTTGAATTTATCTGGTTTTACATGAAGTTTTTCTGTTAAATTTAAAATTTTTAAAAATTTTTTCCCATAATATGTTTTTTGAACTTCTGAGATATCGTAATGTATATCCATTTCATCGCGATACCTATAAATTTTTCCAGATTCAAATTCTTCTTTCCTAATGTTAAGAATTTCATTAGAATATTTAGAAAATTGTGTATTTCGCATTTTTTTTAAATTAAATATTATTGTACTGCCAATTTCACGCTTACTTAAAATCTTTTTTATAAGAGAATGGATATTATTTAAAAATTCTGCTTTAAATTCATTTAAATTTATATTTTGAGTAAATAAATTAGTTATAATTTTAGAATATAGTAAATTCAATCCTGCAAGTTCATTTGTTAAATTTAATAATATCAAAATTTGATTTGCTTTCTCTTCAGGGTCAGCTTTTATTTCTTCAAAGATATATTCCTTTTCTTTGTTAATAAAATCAAATAGAAATTCTCTAAAATTCTTAATAAACTGATTGTATTTAGGGATAAAGATTTTATTAGGATTATTTATTGCGATTTCATTAGCTTTAAAGGGACTTATTTCCTTTTCCAATACAGCTTTAACAAGATATAATGGATAAAAACCCTCAATAAAAGTCATTCCTTTAGAAACACTATTGATTGCGTCTTTAAATGAGCATTTTGAAATAACATTAATAGTTTTTATTATATTTCCTTCAATTTTTACTGGATTTTTAAGACAATAACAAATATCAAAAGGTTTCAAATCGTGAAACAATGGATTATTTTGGTCCGGAATAATTATTTGAGCCCCGTAGGCATTTACAATACTACCTTGTCGTGGTTTATTTGCCAAATCCCACTCAATTATCATCACATCGTTAATATTGGAATATTGTTGGTCAATATCATAATTATAATTTATAATTTCACTAAATAAAGAAAATCCTTCGATAGAATTTATTTCTAAATTCTCCTCATTATCTCCCCAAAATTGTTTTTTATAGTAAAATATATCAGGATGAGTGCTTAAATCATCTAAGTAAAATTCTCTGATAATAAAATAATTTACTCCAATATCATTGGATTTAATTATTTGATCGTTTAAACCATAAAATCCGAGACGCCTTATTATGTATTGATAAACAGGATTTTTTAAATTTTCTGGATCGTGTATAATTATATATGTATTCCTTTTTTTTCTGAATTCTCCCTTAGATCTATTTATCTTGAATTTTTCCATTAAGAGCTTCAGAAAAGAGAATTTCTTTAAATAAACTCTCTTTTCTAATTCCTTTATTTCATTTTTATAGCTCTTATATTCATTATAAAATCGATCTTTCGTTATACCTAATACTTTAAATTGCTTTTTCATTAATCTTAATTTATCTATGACAGCAAGATTCTCAATTTCATCAAAAAAATATTCTAAAATTTCGTTTTTCGAAGTTTCTAAATGATTCTTTTCAATTAAGGTTTCAAATAATGGATTTAAGTTAATTAAATTATCAAGATTTTTCAAAACAAAATAGATTGAAAAATATTTTTCATTTAAGTTGGAGCTATAGACCAATTTTTTAAATTTGTTTAATAGGTCTTTAGAAAACGAAAGATCTATAAAATTTAAAATAATATTTAAGGATTCAATGATAAAGAGTATATTAATGAAAGAATAGTTAGCCAAGGAATTTAAAAGGTTTTCAAAACCCTTTACAATATGATGATTGAATTGTAAAAGATGATCGATTAATTCATTTTCACTACAAGATTTTAAAAATTCGAAGAATTCAACATATAAATTATTTTCAATCGCCTTTTCTAAATAATTTTCAATAATATTCTCGCATTCACTTTGATTTATTATTGCTTTATTTAGATAGCTTAATCCTTCAACACAATTATTGCTTTCAAAACAAGTGTTTGAGAGTAATATATAATTTTTACTTTTTTTTTTAGAACCAAAATCTTCCGAAGTTAATTTATAATTGTTAAAATTACTTAAAATTTCTAATGCAAGGTTCTTTTTTATCAATAATAATACTTTAATTAAATGGACACATATTTTTTTTGCTTTTTGTGAATGTATTAAAAAACTCGGGCAGTCATGAAAAATTTCTGCTTCCTCTTCGTCAATAATTAGATGGAATTCACGGTCATTATCTAAAATTATTGAATTAATTTTAATTGGATCTTCTCTAATGTATATTAGATTTATTTTATTATTAGGAAAAATTTGTGATTTTTGAAATAATTTTTCACCAAATTCTCCTATTATGAGTTCTGAGAAGGTTTTTTTAATCATTCTGTTCTTTAAAATTTCGATTTAATTATATCTGATATTAATTGGGGAAATTCATTCCAATCTTTTATCGTTAGTAGCTGTCCTCCAGCAATTTTTACGATTTTTTTTGCATCTTTAAGGTTGAACGAGGCTTCTGGTACAACTAAAATAAAATCTATCCCCATGCTTCGAAAAATTCTTAACTCATTAAGCGATTGCTGAAGATCGTAAATCTCAGCGTCCGTAAAGAGAACATTCAGTTTTTCTCGCGTGGCAGATTTTTCTTTAAATTGGCGCCTAGCCCATTCAAGCGCTTTTTGAACCATCGTTCCACCCCTTGCCTTAATCGTAAGTAATTCATCTGCCAATTTTTCTAAATCTATTTTTTCATCTAATTCTTTTAGAACATGCGTGTCTGATTCGAAAAATGTTATACCAAGCTCATCTTTCCTCATTCCATAAGTTAGCATCGTCACACAGATGCTCATATAGGCTAGTTTCTCTCCAGACATCGACCCGCTTATATCAAGCTCAAAACATGCGCTTCTTAGACCTTTTGCTGTTTCGAAGACAAAAAAATCATCGTAATTTATATGATCGATTTTTTTTCCCTTTTCCATTATGTTATTAATAGTTTCTTCTAAATCTACATTTTCAAAATCATCGCCTATTGCAAATGGCCTTACAACATTGATGGGAATTGGTCCTGACACAGAACTACCCAAACGTGCACGAGAATAATATATACCAAGTTCAATAAGCATTTTTTTTGCCAACTCTTTTACTTTTTCTTTTGCATCAGCAGGTAGGTACTGACGGTGAATAAACCACTGCTTTAGTAAATTTTCTCCACTACCAGCACTAAGGCATTGAATCAGCATGTCTTGTCCTTCTTCCCCACCAATTTGTCCAGCTCCTTTCAGACTTTCTTCCAAATCAAAATGTCCAAGTGCCCCTAAAGCATCTCTATTTTCAGATGCTAAGGCACTTGATAAAAGTTCTCTCATTCGATCTTTATTAATTTGATCTTTTATTTGATTCATTAAATTACTTATTCTTTCGAAATCTCCAAGGTTTTTATCGATTAGCTTTTTTAATAGTTGATAATTTGGCTCTATTAATTCGAAAATCTCGTCGTCAGGCATTTCAAGGTTTTTTCCAACTCTTTTTATATCTTCTGATTCTGGATTTAAGCCTATACTTCTTAGAAATTCAACTGCATTTTTTAGTTCGTTAGGATTCTCACATGATTCGATAGTTTTTCGAATTATTTCGGGTAAATGTTGTTCCATTTTTTGACTACAATGCATATTAGCACAAGAATTTGCGAGTTGTTGTAATTGATGAGATAAAGATTTAAATGATTCAAATTTCTTCTTCTGATTCAATGCATCTTGAATAGCGTTTTCAAGTGCTTTGTTAAGAAGTTGATTCCATGATTTATTTGCAAATGCACTTTTTGTTAAAGTTTCAAGTGAGAGATTCATTTGGAAATCTTGTTGTTGATTAAATTTATCGAGTAGTTGTGCTCTTAAATTAGTTCCGAAATATTGATCCAGTGAGTTTGCAATATTAAAATTATGTTCAAAAGAAGATTCTTGTAAAGAATTATTTAATATGTTATCTTGGTTGAAATTTGGAGTTTCTCCTAAATTTCTTGCCGCTTGAAATAATTGATCTAAATTTTTAATTTGATTTGAGAGAGAATTTTTCATTTGTTGAATTTTATCTTTAGAAATGGCATTAGTTTCATTTAAATACTTTAATGATTGCATTAAATCTTCAAGATTTCCGGTGTTCATTAATTTATTTAAATCATTAGTAATATCTTGATTACTAAGTGCTTTACTCGTAATTTTTTCCCAACTTCGTTTGGATTGTTCTTGAATTAAATCATTTAGATCTAAATTCGCCCCTGCTTTCAGATCACTAGGGGAAAGTGAGTTTATCTTTTCCATCATTCGTTTCTTTGCTTCTTCAATTAATTCTTCTAAAGATGTAATTTCTTCTTTATATAACTCAGAATCGTCGTTGAAAAAATTTAAAGCAGATTCATAAGGTTGCTGATTTCTTTTTTGGTTTAATTCTTCAAGGAATTGTTCCATTTGCTGAATTAAATCTGTATCTATTGATTTAGTCAATTCTATTTCATCAATTAGGTCTTGAAGTTGATCTAGTTCAGATTTTACTTCTTGACTAAGATATTCGTCATCACTGTACTGATCTAGAAATTCTTTATCATCGAAAAAAGATGGCATCAAGTCTTTTTTATAATTTGGAAAAAGGATCTCAAAAGCAAGGTTTTTGGCTAGTTTTTGATTATCAGGAAAAGAGGTCATAGCGCTAATTTCAATAAAATCATTGGGATTAACAGATCCTTTTCGATAATATCGTGCAAGAATTAATTTTGGAATTGATAATACTTGTCTTGATGAGGGTATTTGAACGATATCAGGATGTTTCCTCATCCTTCGAATGAATTCAACAGCAAATTCACACGGATTTTCAGGAAAAACTCCCATAAAATATTATTACCCTCCTAAGGTTCTAGCAATTATACCATCAACAATATCCTCAACTTTCATACCGGGTTTAGGCTTAAGACTTCCTAATAACACATTTCTTGCTATTTCTGATAAATAGATATACGAATCCTTTTCATTAATTTTTTTTTCTTTTTCTAGCACTCTTTTTCTCCCTAATAATTTAGCCATAGCAATTCCCGCTCTAATTGATGCTGGTATTTCAATATCAATTTTATTTTTTCTTGTTTCCTCAATAATTGAATAAATTAATTCTAATTCTGCTTCTTCAATTGTAAAATGTTCGGGTAAATTAATTCTTATGATATCTAATTCTGTAGCTTTTTGAGGATAGTCCAATTTAATCCATACTTTTATTCTATCTTTTAGAGCTTCAGATAACCGATGGGTTCCAGAAAGTTCCTCTGGATTCATGGCACATATAAAAAAGAAATCTTTATCCGCTTTTATTCGACCTAAATGAGGTATACCTATTGATGCCTCTTCTAAAGGTTCTAACAAAGTATTTTGAGAGTATTCTGTTGCCCTATTAATTTCATTTGCTAAAAATGTCCCACCTTCTAACATTGCATTAAGTAATGGACCGGGATTAAAGGCTTCTAAAACAAAGCCTTTTTTTAACGTAATCGCGGGGTCGAAGCTCCCCACAAAATGGGAGGGCTTAATTGATTCATCCATCGTTAACCAATAAAAATGCCTTGACTTCTTCTCTTTAGCTCTTAAGCTAGCAAAATATCTACATAAAATTGTTTTTCCGACACCTGGCGGACCAACTAACGCTGGAAAAAGCCCTGTTGCTTCAGCATCACGAAGCAATTCTAAGGATTTGCCATATTGGCCAGATAATACAATTTCAATTTCCTCTTGAGATAAATCCTTGATAAGATGTTGATTAAATAATTCTTCAAATTCTTGCTTGTTAATCATTTTAATAAACAAATAACTAATACATTTCTTCTTACAAATAATAAGTATTTGATAATTTAAAACTTTAAAGTTAATAATTTAAAGTTATTATATTTTCATAAACAATTATATTAAATTATAAACACCTCATAATCTTTTATGCTAGAACCTTACTTTCAAGAAAAAAATTTCATTTTGTATCTTGGTGATGCGATAGAAATCTTAAATCAATTTGAAAGTGATAAATTTGATTTAATTTTTGCTGATCCTCCTTATTTTCTAAGTAATAATGGGATAACATGCCAATCAGGTAAAATGGTATCGGTTAATAAGGGGATGTGGGACAAATCACAGGGTTTCGAAGAAGATGTTATATTTACTGACAATTGGTTAAAAGCATGTAGGACTGTATTAAAGAAAAATGGCAGTATTTGGGTTTCAGGAACGTTACATGCTATTTATAAAGTTGGTTATCTCCTCCAAAAAAATGGTTATGATATAATTAACGATATTGTTTGGTACAAACCAAATGCCCCCCCTAACTTGTCTTGTAAATATTTTACCCATAGCCATGAATTGATATTATGGGCAAGAAAATCAGATAAATCTCGCCATACCTTTCATTATGAAAAAATGAAGTCTTGGAATAATCCTAAGGATAAGTTGAAGAACAGAGACAAACAAATGAGGAGTGTTTGGTCGATCCCATTACTTCCTAAGACAGAAAAGAAATTTGGTAAACATCCTACTCAAAAACCAATAGAACTTTTAAATCGAATAATATCTTCTACTTCAAAAGAAGATGATTGGGTTCTGGATCCTTTTATTGGTTCGGGAACAACTGGTATTGTGTGTAGCGCTTTAAATCGTAAATTTATAGGAATAGATAAAAATAAAGAGTATTTAGATTTAACAATTAAAAGATTTAAAGATAAAGGAAAGGAAAAATTATTATTTGATCCAGAAGAACACAGTCAAATAACGAAATACATTTAAAAAAACTTAGTTAAGTCGCTTATGGGAACTTACTGCATAGAATTATTTAAAACCATAATAGAAAATTTTATTATTCGATAATAAAGATATTTAATTAAAGCTGAAAAGTATATTTAAAAAAAAATTGATTTAATAAAAGATGAAATTTTAAAGTGAATTTAAATGCAATTAGAGCAAACTTTCCCTTCAGAATATAAAGAAAGAACGTTAAGAATGAAAAACAAGGTTGTTGTAGCACCACACGAAATTTGTATTGAAAGAGCTAAGCTTTTTACCGAATCTTATAAAAAAACAAAAGGGGAGTCTCCAATTATTCGATTCGCAAAAGCAATGGATTATTTATTAACAAATATGACAATAAAAATTTGGGATGATGAATTTATAGTAGGTAATCGATGTACCAAATTTGTAGGAACTCCTATGTATCCCGAAGCTCGAGTAGATACAATTGAGCAAGATATTGATATGTATGATACGCGTCCAGTCCAAAAAATGTTTTTGACTAATGAAGAAAGACAAATTATAAAAGAGGAAATCATTCCTTATTGGAAAAATGAAGAAGAAACCGTTCAAGAAAGATTTCAATCATATCTAGATCCTGATGTAAAAGACGTTATGGAAAAATTGGTCTTTACCGTTGATGTGGAACTATCGAGCGGTATTGGTCATTTTTTCCCTGGCCATGATAATGTCTTAAAATATGGATTAAATGGCTTAATTCAAAAAGCTGAAAAAAAAATAAAGGATTTTTCGGGATTAAATCCTGAAGATGTTAAAAAAAGGCTCTTTTTAGAATCCGTTATTATTCTATGTAAAGGGGCAAAGAAATTCATTCAGAGATTTTCTGATTTAGCCAATAAAATGGCTGAAAATGAAATAAATTCCGAACGCCAAATGGAACTTCTTGAAATTTCCGAGATTTGCATTAATATCTCTGAAAATCCACCGAAATCGTTTAAAGAAGCAATTCAACTCATTTATTTTACTCATTTAATAAGCGGTTTGGAAGATGGTGGTTTTGCAATAAGCGTCGGGCGCTTAGATCAATATGTATATCCATATTATTTAAGAGATATAAATAAGGGAAATATTACAACCGAAGAGGTTCAATTTCTTTTTGAATGCTTTTTCATAAAGCTTTCGAGCTTATGGAACTATGTTATAAGTAAAGGAGTTGTAGCCGTAGAAGGTCCACCTATTGCAGAAAATTTAGTAATAGGGGGAGTAGATCGTGAGGGAAACGACGCTACAAATGAATTATCATTATTACTCTTAGATGCATATACCCATATAAAAACTGTGCAACCAACTTTTTGTGTTCGAATTCATAAAAATACTTCAGAAGATTTTCTTTTAAAAGTTGGAGAATCTATAAAAGTTGGCACGAGTATTGCCTTATTTAATGATCAGGTTATGATACCTGGTTTGATAACTCGAGGGTTTACTCTTGAAGATGCACGAGAATATGCACCAATAGGATGTGTTGAACCACAACATCCTTGTAAATCATTTGGATCAACAAATGCTAATCAATTCAATATTGTTAAATGTTTAGAATTGACATTAAACAACGGAATTGATATGTTAACTAGAAAAGATTATGGAGTTAAAAGTGACAACAAAATTACTTCATATGAAGATCTCTGGGATGGCTTTATAAATCAGATGAAATATTTCATTAGATATATGGTAAAGACTATGTATTTTCTTGATAAAGCCATCGCTGAGCTTACTCCTCAGCCATTTTTATCTGCAACTATAGATGATTGTATTGAACGAGGAGTTGATATAACAAGCGGTGGTGCTATCTATGATTTTACAGGTCCTCAACTAATCGGTTTAGCTACAGTGACGGATAGTTTGGCAGTAATTAAAAAAATTGTTTTTGAAGAAAAAATGTTGCCACTTGAAGATTTAGTTCAAATGCTTTCAAAAAATTATAGAGGCACTTATCAAGGAAGAAAAGGAACAGAATGGCGGGAGATTTTTATAAATAAAGTGCCTAAATTTGGCAACGATGACGATTATGTCGATTCAATTGCTGTGTATATAGCAAGAGTTTACTGTGATGAAATTGCAAAATATTCAAATTATAGAGGTGGAAAATTTAATCCGGGAATTTATTCTACCACCTTTCATTTAGCATTTGGCATGTTTACAGGTGCTTCAGCTGATGGTAGGAAATTAACAGATCCACTTTCAAATGGATTAGGTCCAACGAGTGGTATGGATAAACATGGTCCTACAGCTATTCTTAATTCTATTAAGAAACTCAATAACGAGTTAATGACAAATGGAAATTCACTAATTTTAGCGTTTCATCCAAATACTTTAAGAATGGGAGTGTTTATTCCACTTATTCGAACATTTTTTGAACCTGATGGTGGTTACCAAATTCAATTCAATATTGTTGGTCGAGAAGCCTTACTTGATGCACAAAAAAATCCCGATGAATACCGAGGTTTAGTTGTAAGAATTGCTGGTTATTCCGTATACTTTACAGAATTATCGAAAAGTGCACAAAACGAAATTATTGCTCGAACTGAATATTAAATTTATTTTCTTATTTTTATTAGAATTTTCGATAAATTAGACTACTTAAAAATTAATTTTATCTTATAAAATCACAAATTATTTTTAGTTTCACAAATTTTAATATATAATAGCAAAAGTAATATAAACGGGCCTGTAGATCAGTGGAAGATCGCTTGGTTCGCATCCAAGAGGTCACGGGTTCAATTCCCGTCAGGTCCATTAAATATCTGTTAAGTCTTAACTTCAAATAAGTTAAAAGTAAAATCTTTAAAATAAAGTTTATAAAATCATCTATCATTATTTTTATAAATATATATTAATAGGATTTAAAATGGCACAAGAAAAGGCAATTCCAAAACGATTTAATTTTAACGAAGTTCAAGAGAAATGGATTAAATACTGGCGAAACGAGGAAATATATAAATTCGACATAACTGCTCAAGGTGAAATATTTTCAATCGATACGCCGCCGCCTTTTGTTAGTGGCACCCTACATCTAGGACATATTTTAAACCATGCATGGATAGATTTCGTTGCGCGTTATCAAAGAATGAAAGGTAATTATAATGTTTATTTTCCTCAAGGCTACGATTGCCATGGACTCCCTGTGGAACTTGCTGTTGAGAAGGAATATGGACTAACAAAACATGAGCGAGAGGATTTCTTAGCAAAATGCATCGAATGGGTTAATAAAAACATTAGAAACATGACAAAACAATATGACGAGTTAGGGTATTCTACCGATTGGGATTATACTTATCGAACTATGAACGATGATTATAAGTACAAAATTCAATGGTCCTTGTTATATTTTTATGAGAAAGGATGGTTATATCGTGATAAATTTCCTACGCATTTCTGTGTTAATTGCGAAACTTCTGTTGCAAAGGCAGAGGTAGCTTATCTAGAAGAGTCAGGGAAGTTATGGTATTTAAGATTACCATTAGTTGGGAGAGAAAATGAGTATATAACTATAGCTACAACTCGTCCTGAATATATGGAGGCATGTGTTGGCGTTTTCATTCACCCAAATGATGAAAGATTTTATCATCTTTCTGCTGCTGAGGTTGAGATTCCATTTACTGAAAGAACTGTCCGTATATATATGGACAGAAATGTAGATATGAATTTTGGTACTGGAATAGTTTACTGCTGTACGTATGGAGATGAACTAGATATAAAATGGAAAATTGAATACGGACTCGAAGAGATTCAGATATTTACAGAAGATGGGCATATGAACGAGAATTCAAAATATCAAGGTATGACAATTTTAGAAGCTCGGGAGCAAATTCTAAAGGATCTTGACAAGATGGGATTGTTAGGGAAGATTGAAGATTACGATCATCGGATTGTTATTCATTCAGAAAGATCATCATGTAGGAGACCAATTGAATACTTACCAGTTGACCAGTGGTTTATAAAAGTGAAGGAATTTACGCATGAAATCATTGAATCTGGTGAAATCATGAATTGGTATCCCGAAAAGCATAAACAGAGATTAATAGACTGGTGCGAAGGTTTAGATTGGAATTGGGTGATTTCACGTCAACGGGTTTTTGGTACTCCGATTCCATTTTGGTATTGTAAAGATTGTGGAGAGATTATTCCTCCAAAGGTAGAGGATTTACCATTAGATCCTGTAATAACCACCCCCCCTGTGAGTGAATGTCCAAAGTGTAAAGGCAAAAATATATTAGGAGAAAAAGATGTCTGCGATTGTTGGATTGATTCGAGTATTACACCTTTAGCTATTGCTAAATGGTTAGAGGATGACGATTTTTTTGATAAAATATACATGAAAGCTAAAGTCCACCGCCCTCAGGGGTATGAGATTATCCGAACATGGCTGTTTTACACGTTATTTCGATGTAAGAAATTAACAGGAAAAGCCCCTTTTTACGAAATAATGATAAATGGAATGGTTGCAGGTCCTGATGGGAGGAAAATGTCAAAGAGTTTTGGTAATATAGTTTCTCCAGACGAAGTTATGCCCGATTATGGAGCAGATGCGATTAGACAATGGGCAGCACTTGGATCCCTTGGAGATGATTATCCATTCGAATATACTTGGTTCAATCTTCAGACAAAACAACCAATATCAGATGACTCTATTAAAGAAGAGCGAGAGAAATTGCCTGAAGAGAAATTTAATAAAAAATATCATAGAAGATTTGAACAGTTAATTGGTGCATCGCGTTTTATAACTAAAATTTGGAATGCTTATAGGTTTTTGGGTCTAAATTTAACGAATACTGAAGTTCCAGATATCGAAATTAATACAGATGAGCTTTCTGCTATTGATAACTATTTTTATTCAGAATTTAATAAGAAACTTAATTTAATCTCAAAATTTTTTGATGGATACAATTGGCATGAAGCACTTACAATTTTAAGACCATTTTTCTGGAATGATATTTGCGATAATTATATTGAAGCTATAAAATATAAATTTTATTTAGAAGATCAAAAGATTAAAGAAACCACATTAAAAAATGCTTTAAATCTTTTTTATAATCTATTGAAAATCTTTGCTGTGATAATGCCTTTTATTACTGAAGAGATATTTTCACAAATTTTCAAAAAATATAAAATTTTTAAGTCAATTCATTTAGAACGTTGGCCTAATCCATATGATAACATCTCTGAGGAATTGGCTGAAAAAGGAAAGATTGTCATTGAATTAATTAAAGCTCTTAGAAATCATAAATCGATGCTTCAAATTCCTTTAAATCAAGAAGTTTCAAGAGTCATTATATTATCAGAGAACAACATAAAAAATATTCTTAAAGACTTGGAAAAAGATATAAAAAGCACAATTCGAATAAAAAGCTTGGAAATATTAGAAAAGGCTCAAGAGAATAAAATTAGAGATAAACCAGAATCAAAAGAGTGTATAGAAGGATTAAATATAACTTTTTATTTTTCTCGTAATTAATACTAATTTATTTTTGAGTATTTTCTTGATTTTTAGATGATACTTCATCTTTAGAAAATATTTTTTCTTCAGAAGATACTTCAACTTCAGCTTCTTCAAATGACATCTCATCGAGACCTAACTGCGATATCATTACTCTTTTCAGTTTTTCTCTATCTTTTGGTAATCCAAACATTTCAGAATATTTATCAGTTGTAGTTAACTCGTGTGTTCTTCCCTTTTTCACTGCAGCGATTAGACCATTATCCTGAAGATACTTGATATGTTCATAAGCTCCGCTTCCTCTTATTTTCACAACTAAAGATTTCAAAATAGGTTGTTTCAAAGCGATAATAGTTAATGTTCTTAAGTATCTCTCTGCTATAGCACCACCTTTAGCAAATTTTGAGACTTTTTCCGCATATTCAGGTTTAATTTGCATTTGATAGCTATCTCCTATTTGAGCAATTATCAGAGCCGTTGAACGATCTAAATAATCGAAAGCAATTTCATTGATTAATTCTTCAACTTCTTTTTTTTTAATTTCGAGTTTAGTCGATAATTCTTCAATACTCAATGGTCTGCCTGCTACGTAAAGGGAAGCTTCAATTTGATTTCGATGGAAATCCCATAATTGTCTTACTAATATATCTTCATCAGAAATATCAGATTTCGAAGAAAATCCTATTTGAGCATCGATCTCACTTTTTGAAATTACATCGTCAATAATTCCTTCATTATTAGCTTTAGTAGCGCTTCCTTGAGATTGAATTTTGGGGATTTCATTAATTTTTTCATTTGAAAGATCATTTGATTCTTCTTTTGACTTCTTATCTAAATGATCTTCATTATCTTCCTCATCTAAGTCATCATCAAAATTATTCAAATTACCTCTCCAAGATTTTTAGGTTGAAATTTTTTATTTTTTAAGACTAATTGAAACATCTTTAAATTCATCATCTTGAAATAACTCAATTCTATTATTAGTACTCAAGAACATTAGGGCTAAAAACAATCTTACAAGAGCAAATTTCCTGCCAATATGACTCTTTTCATCGCTTTTTATTATATTGAGAAGATCAAAAAAACTCGTATCCACATTGTTAAAATCAATTGTTCCTTTTATTCGATTAAACCAGCTTTCATGTAATTCTTCTATAGATTGTTCTTTTCCGCTAATGTGTTTTAAGAGTTCCTTAGGTAATTTTGCTTTTGACTTCATTTGTAATCTTTTCTGTTTTTCTTCTTCTCTTTGCAAGCGTCGACGTTTCAATTTTTCTTTATTTTGCATAGTTTCAATGATTGCAGCTCTCATTGCATCAAATAATTCATCTTTTGTGGCTATTTGCATTTTGGGTTTTGTAGGTTGCGGTAATGATTTAGGAATCGTTCTTGAATGTCTAGCCCTTAATTTTTCTAGCTCCTCCCTTTTTTGAATCTGTTCTTCTTCTTTTATTATGCTAGAAATTTTATAATGATGTAATGATGCTGCAGATTTTAGTGCAATTCCTGAAATTTTATAATTAATTAAATCTTCTCGAAGCATTTTAGAAAAGAATTTTTCAATCAAGTTAGCTAAATCATAAAATACTATTTCAGAATCTTTAGCTAATTCAAGATCCAATAATGAAGAATAGGGAGGTTTTTGCCAAAATTTTAAATCTATTTTATCTTTTCTTAATAGGGCAAGATCTTCATCATCAAATTCCGCAACTATTTCTTCTTCTAACATTTCTTCTTGTGATCTATCAATAAAATCAGGATGTGATACTATATTTTGAATAAGTTCTACGATATCTTTTTTTCTAGACTTTGCGGGTATTTTTATGTTATTCTTACTACAAAATTCT
Organism: Candidatus Thorarchaeota archaeon; assembly: GCA_048883105.1. GTDB lineage: Archaea > Asgardarchaeota > Lokiarchaeia > Sigyniarchaeales > SOKP01 > LW40-45. The sequence continues at coordinate 17,803 of JBHLQY010000008.1, forward strand.
TTTAATTCCTTTACTGTCCATTTGTAAAAATCGATATCTTTCATAGAACTTTTCTCATCTGAAATTTTTAACACCTCTTAGATGATTTAATATTAACCTTCTCCAACTTCAGGCACGACATCTTCAAGTTCAAGAAGTCTTTTTGCTTCTTCTTCTAAATCGACACTGAATATATCTGTTATTCCGCTTTGTGGCATAGATACACCATAGATCCTATCTGCATTTACAATATTTTCTTCTCGATGGCTAATTACCATAAATTGGGCTTGTCTTGAGAATTCTTTTATCACAGTAGAACATCGATGGACGTTAGGACCATCGAGTGCCGCATCTATCTCATCCATAACATAAAATGGGGCGGGATAAAATTCTTGAACTGCGAAAATGAAGGATAACGCAACCAGTGTTTTTTCTCCACCGCTAAGTATCTCCAGCGAAGAGATTTTCTTGCCGCGAGGTCTGGCTTCAATTGATATACCTCCTTCGAAGGGTTTATCAGGTCTATCAAGTATCATTTTAGCTGAACCTCCCGGACTGAGCTTCTGAAAGATACGAGAGAATTCTCTATTGATTTCATGGTAAGCCTTCATAAAAGTACGTGTTTTTTCTAATTCAATTTTATCAATTGAGTCCAGAATTGCCTTTCTTTCTCTTTGAATTGTTTGTCTTCGCATATCTATTTCGTCAAACCTTTCTTTAATAACATCGTATTGTTCAATAGCTTTTAAATTGACGGGTTCAAGTGCTTTTTTCTTTTTTGTAGCAATTTCTATATCCGATTGTAAGCTTTCTTCCGTGATCTCATCAGATACTGGAGGTAGAGTACCATAATCTTTTGATCTCTCATATAAAGTTTCAATCTGATCAATACAAATAAATTTTTTAGATTCAAAATTGTTTATTTTAGAATTCTCCATTGAAAGATCTGACTTAAGATCAGTAATTATATTTTGATATTGTTTTTGTTTTTTCCAAGATTCGTCTTTTTCTTTAATGAATTCATCCATTTCCGCTTGTTTTGCATCTTTTTTCTTGATTTCGTTTTCTAAATTTTCATCAAGTTTTCCAATTTCTTTTATTAAAATTTCTGTTTGGTTTTCAGTCTCTTTAATATTCTCTCCAATTTTGATTATTTGTTGTTCTCTCTCCTTATTTTTATTTAATTCATTTAATTTAGCTTGAGTTTTCTGTAAATTTTTATTTAACTTATTTAATTTATTTTGAGCTTTCTTTTGATCTTCTAATTCTTCAGCCTTTTCATCTCTTAATGTATCTATTATTTTTTGTTTATCATCAACATTTTTTTGGATTTTATCAACTTCAGAATTATAGTTATCCATATTTTTTTTGCTTAATTCAATGCTTTTATTGGCCTCTACGTTTTCATTTTTTAATTCTTCAATTGAATGAATAATTCTCATTATATTATCGAGCCCTCTTAAATTATCCACTGTTTCTTCTAACTTTTTATTTTCTTCATCTATTTTAATTTGTATATCCTCAGTTGTTTCCCAAAATTTCTCTTTGTCACTGGTTAAAGTTTCTATCTTCTTCTGTAAAGATTCTGCCTCTTGTTGAAGCTCATCAATTTTCGCTCCAGTATCGATTATTAGTTTTTTCTTTTCTTCTATAGTATTGTTCAATTCAAGCATTAGATTGTCAATATCTATTATATTTTCAAATAAAGATTGAATTCCTTGTAGTTCTTGAAGTTTTTCTTGATTATTATTTAATTCAATTTGGATTCTATCACTCTCATTTTGAATTTCAGAAATATTATCCCAGTATCTATCTTTTATTTCCTTTAATTTATTAACTTCATTATTTAAATCATCATAATTTTCTTGTCTTTCTTTAATTTTCTTATTCCTTTCCTCTATTTCTTTCTTATATTTTGTCTCTTTTAAGTTTAAATCTTTCATTCTCTTGTAAACTTCCTCAAGCCTTCGGTTTGATGCTGAGAGTTTTTCTGAATCGTGTTTATTTTGACTACTCACTACTGTTAGTTTTTTCTCAATATCATTTAAATCATCATCTTGAGATTTGATATTATTTGAAATTTCTTCTAACTGTTTATAAAGCTCTTGACTTTTGGATAAAGTTAATTTTCTTAAAGACAAATGAATATTTTCAAGGATATCTGTTAAGTCTTGAACAAAACTATCAAAATTTGACGTAGAACTTTGTACTGCGATATCAGCTGAGTCTCTTACTTTATTAATAAGTTGTTCAATTGTAGCATCAGCATTTTCTGTAAAAATTCCTAATGTTTGAACTATAGAATTAAGCATATCTGTCATTTCAGAGATTTCATCTGCGTCACAACCAACTCCCTCAAGAGTTTTCATTATATCAACAATGTCTAATACAAATTTTCTAAAATCTTCCGCAGATGTATTAATTGCTTCAGCATTTGATTGTTGTATAGATCCCTTAATAGAATCTACAGACACATCAATATTTTGAGTGAGCATATTTAGGATTTGTAGAATTCCTGTGATATCCTTCTTATTTTCTTCATATTCTTCTTCCGTATTTTCAATCCTGTTCAATAAATTTTCTTTCTCTTTAGAGAGTTCATTTAGCCGCCCTTGGATATTTTCTTTTTTTATATTGAAGTTTTCTATTTCTTTTCCTGTTTTTGAAATACTAGCAGTCATATCAGTAATAATTAAGTCTAAATTTCGTTTTTCACGCTCTAAGTTCATTAATTCTTTTTTAAATATTTTTAGCTCGGTATTGATGTTTGAAATTTTTCCTTTATTATCGATGATTTCACTTTCAATAGAGTTTTGTTTCAATTTTAATAATTCAAAATTTTGTTCATTTTCGCGATAAATTGAATCCTCATTTTTAGATTTAGTCTTTAAATCGGTAATTTTTTTAATAAGATTTTCCTTTTTTTTTATGAGTTCTTTTATAACCTCTTCCGTTTCTTTACCTTTACTTAATTCTTTAATTTTTTCCTCAATATCTGCTTTTTTCTTATTCAACTCCGCTATAGTCTCTTTATTCATTTTAATTTCTGTATTAAGAGACGATAATGTTGCTTGTAAACTAGATAATTTTGAATTTAAATCACTTTTTACTTTTAGTATAGAACTAATTGAATTTTCTATATTCATTTGTCTTTTATTTTCTTCAGAAATTTTATTTTTTAAGTCTTCAATTCTTTTTCTAATCTCGCTTTCAATTTTTTTGGTTGCTTCAACAGCATCTTCTACACTCTCAGCCTCTCCCTTTAATCTATTTAATTCTGCTTCTAAATTCTTTTTCTTATCTTTATTTTTTTTTATATTTTCTCGGAGAAGTTTAATTTGTGCTTTGTTTGATGAGATTTGTTGTTTAACTTTCGAAATTTCTGATTTAAAATGAGATTTTTCATCTTCACTATTCTTAATTTTAATATCTAGTTCAGCTTGGTTTTGCTGCCTTTTTTCAATATCTTGTTTTGCATCTTCTATTTGCGTTTCTTTTTCAGAGATTTCTATAGTTACAATCTCAATTTGGGAATCAAAATTCTGACCCTCTTCAAGAGTCATTAGCAAGTTTTCTAAATTCTCCTTTTCTAATCTTAATTTTTCAATTGATTTTTCAGCTAAATCTAAAGTAGTTTGATTAGAAGATAACTGCGTCTTTAATTGCGTAATATCTTCGTTTATTTCTTCTCTTTCTTTTTCTTTTTCAGTTATAGTCTTTTGGATATTTTCCATAACGAGGGATTCTTGTCTCAGAGTATCTTCTTGTCTAGCTACTTTTTCTTGTAATTCTTCAATGACTTTACCAGATTCTTCAAGTTTTTTATCTAGTTCTTCTTCTTCTTTTTGTAATTTTGAAATTTTCAAAGAGATTAATTGAGCGTTATAATGACTTATTTGATCATCTAGTTCACGCCATGCAAGCGCGTCATTTTTTTCCTTTTCAACTTTTCTTAATTGAGCAGATACTTCATTGAAGATTGCCTCAAATTGGCCAAGGTCTCGCTCTGCTTTTTCGAGTTCTTTTAGTGTTGCATCTTTCATTTCATCGTATTTTTGAAGCCCGATAAGTTCTTCAATAAATCTTCTACGATCTTCAGAGTTCATATGAGTTAATTCGACTATCTTGCCTTGAAGGACGAATTGGTTAGTTCCATCAGGATCTATATTAGCTGTGGCTAGGGCATTAAGAATTTGTTGTCGAGTGGCTTTCTTACCATTCATTTTATAACCGCCACCCCCACCTCTCTTAATTGTTCGACTAATAGTAAAATCTCCATTTGCACCACCCGGAAATACGCTTTCAGAGTTATCAAAGTGCAAAGTAACCATAGCCCTATTAGCAGGATTTTTACCTTTTGAACCCGCAAAAATAAGATCTTCTAGAGATTTTGCTCTCATTGTCTTCTTGCTCAATCTTCCTAGTGCAAAGCATAACGCATCAATGATATTTGACTTCCCAGCACCATTAGGCCCAACAATACAAGTAAAGCCGCTTGAGAGCTTAACTGTTACCGTTCGATCTCCAAAGGATTTGAACCCTGACATGCTAATTTTTTTAATATAAGTCAAATTTAATTCTCCTTCTCCACTATATTCATTATCAAAAATAACATATATTCATTATTTTTTTATTTTAACATTAATTTCACTTTTTTCTATTCTTTCATTTAAACGGATTTTTCTTAGTTTTCTTGGATAGATTAAATCTATATCGTCAAAAACAAAACCACTATCCTTTGGGCCTTCCACTACTTTTAATTTTGATGGAGAGATAAAATCTTTAACAAATGAAATAATTTTACTATTTCCAAGAAATTTTCTTTTAAAAAACTTTCCAACAGAATTACAAGCTACAACGGGAATCCTATTTTCGAGGGCACGGGCCTGTAAATATACATTCCAGTTATACATTCCTTCTTCCCTTATTTGAGTAGGTGAAAATAAAACATCAGCGCCACGCTCGACAGCAAGTCGAGGAGTTTCAAAAAAAGCCATATCAAAACAAATTAATATGGCAAAAAAAAAGTCATTTAAAACAAATAAATTGAGTTCATTTCCCGGTTCGAATTGTTCTTTCTCGTAGCTATAGAGATGAATTTTATCTTGTCGACCAATCTCTTCACCATCTTCGTTAAAAAAATAAGAACTAATATATGGTTTTCTTGAATTTTTTCTTTTCTCCCAAATACCTCCTGAAATAATATTTGTTTGATAATCACCTGCTAAATTTTTAACAAATTCATAACTTTCACCTCTTTCTTTTTGAATATTTTGAGAAACATCATTTAAAAGAGGAATCCATCTTTCTGGTAAACATATAATATCAATTTTGGAGACTTTATCTATTAATCTCTTTAATAAATTTTCTATCTCAGAATAGCAATTAATTATATTTTGATGGATTTTTGGTTGGATACAAGCAATTTTCATTCTAATTTGTCATTAAGGAGTAATTTTTTATTGATTTCATCTATTATAACAAAAAGTTCATTTAAATTTGAAATTTCATAATCGGGTTTAGTTTCTTGAGGAATTTTAACACCAGTTTTATATGAGTCGTACTTTCCTCCTCGATGAATATACACACTATGAATATTGTTTAATAACGCAGGAATAATATCCTTATCAATTCGATCGCCAACATAGATACATTCTGGTCCTTTTACTCCAAATTTTTTTAAACAATGATCAAAAAGTTTGGGATTAGGCTTTCTTATTCCAATCTCATCCGAAATTACGGTTAGATCTATTAAATTATCTATTCCCAATCTTAAAATTTTTTCATATTGTTTAAGTGGCCGACCATCAGTTATAATTGCTGTTTTAATAGATTGATCTTGTAGCTTTTTTAAACATGGTTCTACATCATCATACAATTTAATAGAATTAATTTTTTCAGCGTGATAAGCCATTACCGCAGCAGATATAAATTTAAATTGATTAGAGTATGAGATTGGTTCTCCTACATCCTCCAGTCGATTATATCTTCGAATGAAATAATTATAATGTTTTGGACTATTTGAACCGTACTCCTTCACGATTTCTTGAATAATTTTTATTGCTTTTCTTCGGTCAATCTTCAATCCTAATTTAATCATAGACTCTATGCCTTTAATTCTAGCTCTTTCAGATAAACCAGTAGAATCAAAAAGACAGTCATCCAAATCGAATCCTACTAGTTTTATTTTATGGCTCATTTTTATAAAAAAATTGGTTTTTAAGAAGAAATTAAATAAATAATTCAGTTTGATTCCTATAATTACAAACGTTAATAGACATTTTGATAAGATAAATTTATTTATTTGTAAAAACATATAATCTTCAATATTAATTTAGAATAACCATATACATCTTAAAAAGATTTTAATCAGTTATATGTAAAAATTTATGGAGAATCCTTAATTGACTACTATTGTTTCTTTAAGCTATTTTCATCGTAAAATAGGGCCTCTCGTGTTCTATTCGTATCCTGAAGGAGTATTAGATGAAGAATTAAGCGTTCGAATAGCAAATATAATGGACCAGACATTTAACGAAGGTTTTTTTACTCATTCTTTTGAAAGCTTAAATAGTTTGAATTATTACTTCGAAATACACTCAGATTGGGCTCGGGGTAATAAAGAAATGCTAATGATCTCGATAATATTTGATCAACAAACCTCCCCCGAGATGGAACAAAATGTATCAAAGTTATCTAAGGATTTTTGCGAAAGATTACAAGCAAATGATGAAATTTTTACGGCTTTTTATATAAACGACCTCAATAATTTTGATGAAACTGATAGAGGGAGCATTATCAAGAGTGATTCTTTAATAAAGCTATTGGTAAAAGAATTATACTGGGCAACAGTAGAAGAAACTCGCGAAAGAACTGAGGAAGAGAAAATTGCGTATTTATTAAAGAAAAAACATATATTTTTGACGCTAGGAAAATTATCAAAAGGACCAATCACTTTAGAAGATTTAGAAGAATGGTTTACTGAAAAATTTCCAGAAATAGATTTTAATGAGATGGTTGATAATTTAATTGAAAAACAATTTATATTTATAAATCAAATTGGATTAGTAGAAAAATACGTTCTTTTATTAAAAGAGGTAAATGCTGAGAGGATACCTCCTGATAGTGTAATTGAATACATCGATGAGACCCCTGAATTAATTGATTTATTACTTCCAAAAGTTCAAGAATATTTTAGTAATTTTGAAAATAAAAGCAGCGCAGAGCTTAAAGAAGACGCTTTTACTCTTTTTCAAATAGTTTCAGATAGTAAAAAATACAATATTCTTTCAGAATTAAGAGATGGCTTGATTCGTAGAGATCAGTTATCAAAATTAGTTTCAAAAAAAACTCTCGATTCTTTAATTGAAACAATTGATTATTTAGAGGACGTTGATATTATTGAAGAATTGAAATTTGAGGATGAGAGATATATTGTTTTAAAGACAAATATACAGATAACCACCTCTTTTCCAGAATATTTACGTAAGTTATTGCCTAAAGAGGTCGAACCAGTTATTGCAAATAAGTACAGCCCAAAACTAGCTGAAATCTTTAGAGATGTCAAAGATAAAGAGACACAAAAAACGAGAATAGCAAAAATAAATAGGTTCCTTGAAGATTTATCTTCGGGAGAGAAAAAAGATTCTTCAAAAAAATAACTGAAAAAAAATTAAGTCTAGTTAGAGATTTTATTTAATAGTAAGCCTAAAGAATTAACTAATATCGAGTTGAAACCCATAATCGACCCTATGAAAAGAGAAGCTTATCCTGAGGGAATTTCTGACTATAAAAGGGACGAAGTTTTATGGAACGAAGCAAGAATGATTAAAGATAAATATCCTGCTAATTTTCTTGAAGGGATGATTTTTAATATGGAAATTTATTTAAGCATTAACTTATCTCAACATTATAAAGTTTTTGTAGATTTTTCTAATTATCCATCAAAACCTATTATAGATATTACTGAAGGATTAAAACAAGAATTAGGAAAAAATTTAGAAGAATTATTAAATCTTTTTTCAATCTGGGATCCTAAAGTACCGCCCCATATAATTGAAATCATTAATGAATTAGAAGCTGTTCTCAAGAAATTGAAAGACCAAGGGAAGTTATCAAACAGGAGTGAGATACCTAAATTTGCGTTGCCAGAATTAATACCTCTACCAAAGATAAATTCTATTGAAGAGAAAAAAGAAAAGTAATTAGAAAAAAAAATAAGATCAATAACTAATTTTTAATTTGCAATGTCAAAAGACGATGGACTTTTTGAGAATGAATCTGTAGACGATTTGAAATATTTATTAGGAAATATGGGAATTGAGATTCTATTAGCAATTGATGGAGGAGCAAAGGATTTTAAAACTATAAACTTATTTACAGGGTGTTCGTTATCGTGTATTAAAGGAAGGATCCCTGTATTACTAGATTTAAATTTAATCTATAAAAAAAATAACGAATATTTTCTAACAGAAAGAGGATTAAATTTTAAAAAAGAGATAGAAAATAAAACTTGACTGTTTATTAGAAAAAAATTTATATTTCAGATTGGGGCGACAGGTTCCTCGCTGCCGAGCGAGCAGCTCTATTTGTCATAGAGTTCATCATCAATATAAATCTAATTTAAATTAGTTTTTGTTGCTTTTTAATTTTGATTTTTACTTTCTTTTTTATAATATTTCTTTAAATAATATCCCGGACGCTTTGGACCTCCACTATCTTTAATAAGGTTTTTTAAACCCCTCTTCTTCATAATTCTTTTTTTATATAAATTATACTCTTCACGAGTTAACTCGTTTCTTCCCAATAAATAATCTAATATTTCGAAAGCTTCTTCATTCTTAGTACATCTTCTTATAAAATCAATTGCTCCAGGATTAACTAACTCATTTGGAAGACACTCATATTGATTTTGGATTTTTTTCTCATTATTATTACTAATTGAATTAATTTTAATTGATTGCTTTTTGTTAGAGATTTCTGTCATTAAATGAGGTAAAAATTTATTAAGTTCTTTTTTATCGTAATAGACGTTTAATCCTTCTTTGTCTTCAATTTCATCTTTTTCAGAAGGAATTTTATCCTTTTTATTATTTTTCATCAATTATTAAACATCAAATAGCAAATAAATCTTTAAATTAATTTACAGATTTAAATAATTTAATTATAATTATAAAATTATTTCTTATTGGATTAAATGAAGGTATTAATTTCAGATCGGCTTCACGAGGAAGGGATTAAGATATTTCAAGATAGCGGGTTTGAAGTTGTAAAGAATTTTTCTATTAGTCACGAAGATTTGATAAAAGAAATTGATAACTATGATGCTATAGTTATACGTTCAAGAACAAAGTTAACGGCGGATGTTTTAAAAAACGTAAATAATTTAAAAGTAATTGGAAGAGCTGGTGTTGGTCTTGACAATGTTAACCTAAAAAAAGCAGAAGAATTAAACATTAAAATATTAAATACACCAGAAGCACCTTCTATTTCTGTAGCAGAACTTACAATTGGACTATTATTAAATCTAATTAGATATATTTCAAAAGCGGATGAAACTATGCATCGTGGCGAATGGTTAAAAAGTAATTATATGGGTAATATGTTAAAAGGAAAAAAAATAGGATTAATAGGATTTGGCAACATTGGTCAAGCGGTTGCTAAAAGATGTTTTGGATTTGAAATGAATATTGGGATCTATGATGTCGATCAGAATGCTAAGAAAAAAGCTCAAGAATTAGGATATATAGTGTATCATTCAGTAGACGAATTAATACAAGATGTCCAAATCGTCTCATTGCATATCCCTGCGACAGTAGAAACAAAAAATACTATTGATGAGAGAAGGTTAAAATTGATGAATGAAAACACATTAATAATAAATACAGCTAGAGGAAATCTAATTGATGAAGAAGCCCTAATTAGGGCATTAAAGAATAAAAAAATTGGTGGCGCAGCCCTCGATGTTTACAGAGAGGAGCCATTAAGGAACGAGAAATTATGGAAGTGTGAAGAAAATTTAATACTTACTCCCCATATTGGTAGTCAAACTGAGGAGACTCAAATGCTAGCGAGTGTAATGATCGCAAAAAAAATTATTAAATATTTTAAGGATTTATAACCTGTCTCAATAATCATAAAAATAATAAAATATGCTTATTTCTAATTAATATAAACTCACGAGTGTGCTAATGTAAATTGAAGTCTGGATATAATTATGTAAAAGAAACATTTGAAAAACATGAGAAAGGCTTTCAGACACCTCATTGGTATCGAGGAATTGAATATCGAAGAGGTAAATCTATTCAAAGAATTGATAAGCCAACAAAAATTCATCGAGCACGTTCATTGGGATATAAAGCAAAACAAGGATATGTTATTGTAAGGGCAAGGATTAGAAAAGGTGGAATGCATAAAACAAGACCAAGACGTGGGAGAAAACCGCGAGCAATGGGAGTTTCAAAATATACTACAGGTAAAAATTTGCAATGGGTTGCAGAAGAGCGAGTTCAGAGTAAATTTCCAAATATGCAAATATTAAATTCCTATAAAATATATTCAGACGGAAAACATTGGTATTATGAGGTAATTTTAGTTGATCCAAACCACCCAGTAATTAAATTCGATCCTAATATAAATTGGATTTGTGAATCTGCTCATAAAAAGAGAGTAACTAGAGGTTTAACATCTGCAGGAAAGAGAGCAAGGGGTTTAAGAAAGAAAGGATGGGGTTCTGAAAAAACACGCCCTAGTATTCGATCAAAGAAAGGTCGTGGAAAATAAATCTAATTTTCGCATTATTTCTCTAAATAGTTTAGTGTTAATGCTAAATTTTTCATTTATAGTTAATATAATTTAAAGTATTTCTAATAAATATTAAAGAATAAAATTTATCTAATATTTACTTAATATAAACAATTTATATGGGTAATTAATATGGTTGATATTGAGCCAAAAGTTTTAAGTAAAGATGAATTAAGCAGAATTTCAGCTGATGTAAATCCAGAAGAATTATTATTATTCGATAATCATTGCTTAAATGTCTATTATGAACCTAAGGTATTAATTGAAGCTAAAGAACCGGGATCTCCGTGGGTTATTGTTAAAGACTTTAAAACAGGAGAAAAAACCGAAATTATCGATTGCACTTCACAGAATTGGGTATTAGCCCTAGGTTTTGCTAATTCTGATGTAAATTATGCTGTTGCGGAACAAATGAAAAGAATAACACATACAAAATCTAGTGTTATATCACCTGCTCGCGCCAAATTCATTAATAAATTAGCTGAATTATCCCCAGGTAGATTGAAAGGAGGGAGAGTCCACATTAATAATGAAGGTGGCAGTTTGGCAATTGAAGCCGCTATTAAATTAGCGATGATAGCATCGAGAGGTGGAGATCATTTCTTAACCTTTCGGGGAGGTTATCACGGAAACACATTAGCTACATTAACAGCATCACAGCCTATTCATTCAATAACAAGGTTTAGAACATTCGGGATCGAATTTTTTACTAGGGTTCCACAACCTTATTGTTATCGGTGTTTATGGAAATATAAAAATGGCTTATACGGTAAAAAGGATCCTCAATGTAATTTAGAGTGTTTCGATTTAGTTGAGAAATATTTAATGGGTTTAACCTCGAGACAACTTGCTGGAGTTATTTTAGAACCTTGGCAAGCTGCGGGAGGTCATATTCCTTTCCCACCTAAGTTTCTTATAAAATTAAGAGAAATCTGTGAGCTAGAAAAAATTTTTATTATATATGACGAATCTCAAACGGCAGTCTGGAGAATAGGAAAATATTTTACACTCACAGAAAAGTATGAAAAAGAACTAGGAATTGATATATCTCCAGATATGATGTGTTTCACAAAAGCCATTGGCGGAGGATTCCCATTAGGTGCAATGATTGCAACTCCAAAAATCAAAAAAAGATATACTCCAGCAGAGGATCACACGACATTTTGCAGCACACCAATAGGTTGTACGGCGGGACTAGCTGCTTTCAAAGTTATTGAAAAGGCAAAAATAGGAGAAAATTGCGAAATAAGAGGTAAACAAATTACAAATAGATTACTAGAACTTCAAGAAAAATATGATGTTATTGGCGATATTCGTGGTCCAGGATTATTTATTGGAATTGAGTTGGTTAAAGATCAAAAATCGAGAGAGCCCTTTACTGAACTGATGGAAGATATGCTCTTAGAAGGAGTAAGACAGAATATATTTTTTGGTCCATCTATGCCTTACATAAGCGGTACAGGAAAATTATTAATGCGGAACTTAATTAAAATAAAACCACCACTAGTCATTACGGAAGAGGAAGCCGATTTTATCTGTGATAAATTTGAAAGCGTGCTGAAAGCGTCGTTAAATAATGTAAATAAGAATTAAACTAATATTTTTTTATAATTTATTTATAGAAATTGTCATGCCTCCGTCCAAAATCATATTTTGACCAGTAATATAATCCGCGCCAGACGATGCTAAAAACAAGGCTACATCAGCCACCATTTGAGGCTCTCCAATCCTTTCTATTGGGATCTTAACGTTTCGTGATTCTAACATCATTTCAATTAATTTCGGATCATTTTTATATATAGGAGTTAAGAAGACACCTGGAGATATGGCATTAACGGTGACATGACTCGATGCTAATTCGAGTGCCCATAGTTTAGTAAAGGAAATAAGTGCTGCTTTGCTCGCACTATAAATACCTATAAAGGGATTAACGTCATCAGTTCCCGCACAAGAAGCTATGTTAATAATTTTTCCTCTAACCGGCTCAAATTGTTTTTGACGCTTCATTTGTCTAAAAAAAGCCTTAGTGACATTCCAGGCACCCTTTACATTTACTGCCATTACCTCGTCAAATTCGGCTTCTTTTGCCTTAAGTGAAGCATATAATCCTCCAGATATTCCAGCATTATTTACCAATAAAAAAATATTGTCAAAATGCTCAAAAACTTTTTCAGCCATATTTTTTACTTCATTTGAATTTGAGATATCGGCTTTAGCGAGTAAAATTTCAACATTATAATCTTTTAAAATGATATCTCGGGTTTCTTTAAGACCATTTATATTTATATCGTTGATAACCAAATCTGCTCCTTTATCTGCGAAGACGATCGCCATCTCTCGACCAAATCCACTCCCAGCACCAGTAATTAAAGCAACTTTTCCTTCCAAAAATTTATCGTTTGTCATTTTAATTTCACTTTTTAAAATATTAAATTAAAAAAATTATATTATGTTTTAATTAAGAATTATCCAAATAAGCCTTTATTTTTTTTATAAAGGCCAATTATTTTCATCGCTGGCGGCGATCTTTCAAAAGCAATATCTACATCAATAACAGCTGGTTTCTTTGATTCAATGGCTCGTTGTATAGCTAGCTTAATGTCTTCCGGATTTTCTATTTTTTCTCCATAACAACCAAAACTTTTTGCAATTTCAGCGTAATTTATTGGTGGGAGATCAACATCACAGTATCTTTTCCCTAAATTATTTTTTTGATTGTTCTTTATCATCCCCCAACAGCTATTATTTGCAATAACGATGATTATAGGCAAATTTAATCTAACTGCGGTTTCTAATTCTTGTACATTAAACATAAAACTACCATCACCAGTTAAGCAAATTACAAATTTATCAGGTTTAGCCATTTGAACGCCAATTGCGTAAGGAATTCCTACTCCTAAATGCCCCATTGAAATTGGGTAAAAAGTAGATCTTGGAGGGCGTGGTTTATGATTGATAAATTTGTAAGAAAAGACAACAATATCTCCTCCATCAAGTACAATCTGTGAATCTTCGGGGATAAAATCAAACACTTCATAAACTAGTCTTTCAGGACTCATAGGTATTTTTTTAGAATCCAATATTTTACGATTTAATTGAGCGTCTTGACTTCGAATTTCTTGTAAATAAGTATTCCATTCGGACCACTCTGTTATTTTTTCTTTAGGGAGGTTTCTTTCCATTTCATTTAATAATTGCTCGATAACTACTTTGCAATCTCCAATAATACTTACTTCAACAGGTCTATTTTTGCCTATTTCATTAGGATCAATATCTACCTGAATAAGTTTTTGATCTTGATTCCAAAGAGGGGATGCCCCATAATATATAGAGTAATCCCATTTACAACCAAGCGATAAAACGACATCTGCTTCAGATGCGGCAGTTCGATAAGCGTTCGAGATTAAAAATGAGTCTAAAAAGGATTTCTTATCGCTACTAATTGAACCTATACCATTTATTGTTGTTCCAGAAGGAATCATATAAGTTTCTGAAAATTTTATTAATCTCTCTGACGCTTCTGAAGCAATCAAACCACCGCCCGCGACTATTAGAGGTTTCTTTGCTATGTTTAAAACTTCAACAGCTTTTTTAATTTCTTCAGGGTTTCCATATGGTCTACCAATAGGGCGATATTGTTTTGGATCTAATATTTTTTTAACATCTTCTTCTGTAGCAGCTCTTACAAAAGCAGTTTCCCTAAATTCAAGATATACAGGAGCCCTTCTTCCGGATAAAGCAGTTTTTATAGCTTTCTGAACTGCGCGAGGGATTTCATTAGGTTCCTCAACTTGAATTTGAGCCTTTGTGATTGGTTTCATAAGAGATATTTGGTCAATACCTCCCTGTAAGATACCGGTATCTTCAAACATTCGGCCTATCTGTGCCCCAATCACCAACATAGGAATGGAATCTGCGTTAGCTGCAGCTACTGCGGGGACTAAATGGGTTACACCGGGTCCAAGTGTTCCAATGCAAACTCCAATTTCACCTGTTGCTCTAGCCCAAGCATCGGCTGCATGTCCTCCCGCTTGTTCATGGCGGACCATTACAGTGTCGATTCCCTCTTCACGACCCCACCGTTCTATGGCGTCGTAAATTCTAAGCAATTCTCCTCCTACAATACCAAAAATTTTAGTTATGCCTTCTTTTACTAAGCACTTTACTAATAAATCTCCGCCATCCATCTTTTGTTTAGACATATAAAAGAATTATTTCAAATTTAAAATAAAGTTTTTTAATATAAATAATAAAAAGAAGTCATAATTAGTTAAAACTCGAGGATTTCAACATAATATCCTAGATTGTCTCTTGTATCTAAATAAGAAAAGGTAAGTTTGCCTAATTTACCAACTTGGATTACATCAATATTAAATCTATTTTTAAACTGTTTAATTAAATTGTCTGCCTCTTTTGTATATATTCCTAGATGATGTAAACCTTCCTTTCCTTCTTTAAGAAATTCAGAATATAAATTTGGGCCGGTTGCTTCAAGGACTTCTACAATTTCAAACTGTTTCCCGCCGAAATGTTGCATTATCTTGAGCATATTAAATGTGGCTTCTTTACCTTTATATAAAACGGTCGCATCTTGTTCAACAATGTTAATCTGTCCTTTGAAATTAAATAGTTCCCTGTATAGTTTCGCTGCTTTTTCAATATCTCTAACAACTATTCCAATTTGATCAAACTTCTCTATTTTTAATTCTGACATGATAAATCAAAAAAATATATAATTAATTATTTTACACTTTCAGCAAAATCTAATTTACCTATAGGTTTTTTTAAAGGAAAAACTTCCTCTAGAATCATTTTTTTCAATTCTTCGGCTAGTTTTATTGCTCCATATCTATCCGATTGTCTCAAAACAACTGGTATCTCTTTACCTTCGAATTTGATTTTCTTTAAATCTAATTTAAATGCTTCTGGACATAATCGAACACAATGTCCGCAATTAAAACAAAGAGATCTATCTATTGACGAAATTACTCCCTCTTTTATAATAAATGCGTTTGTTGGACATGTAGTTAAAATATTACATTTATCGCAATTTTTACATGCTTTAGAATCGAATTTCATTAAGAAATTATTATCCCAAACATCACCATAACTAATTTCTCCTACTTTTTCGCGACCAACAAGGCTTAAAATTGTTAGTTTAACATCTTTATCTGATTTTACAATGTTATCAAAGATACGTTCGTTTAAAATTGGAATTGGAATTGCTAAACTACAAATTGGTTCCAATCCATATGAAGTTTTGAATGCTCCCATGTATTCCGGTTTCATATCAATCATTGGAGCGATTGTCATCATATTTGGTTTAGCAATATAATTTCGAGTACCTGGCCCCATAAGATATCCAATACTCCCATTAACCAAGATTGGGGAGCCAACACCATAGGTTTCAAGCTCTGGGTCATTTTGAAAGGGATTTAACGCACCACATCCAGAGAAAGTAAGCTGTGCTTTGTTTGCTTCAAAAGGGAGGCAAGAAAAGATAGTATCTACCTTATAAGATTCACAATTAATCATTGCATTGTAGTTTTTAATAGCTTGTCTTGTTCCCATTAATTTAGCAAATTGCATATCATCTAAAGTCAGCTTTTGAATAATATTTTCACCTTCACTACTTTTAGCCGAAATTTCTATAGTTTTTCCTTTTACAAAATCTCTAAAAAGAGAACCGCCACAATAATTTTTTCTTGTTCTACTTTGCGCAGTTCCATAGATTATTAAATCCACTATACCCAAATATTCATTTGGGCACGGACCAGGGAATGTCGGAATTCCATTTATACTTACTTCAGTGAATTTTCTTAATGTTTTTGGTGGCGATAGTCGGAATGAGAAGATTCCCATAATTCCACTCATAAGTCCTTTAGTAGCAGTTGTAACAACATCAACCTCATCAAAATGAACTTTTTCGCCATCATTTATATGATCTATTAAGTCTTGAACAGTTAATACAATAGCAGTACCATTCTTAATTTTTTTATTTATTTCTGAGAATGTTCTTTTCTTTGCCACAAAAAACACTTAATTTTTACAAAATAATATCATTCTAAATATTTAATTATAATAAAATTTTTTTATAATATTTATACTTACAAATCTTAAAGTATAAAATTAAAGAACATTCGTTTTATTGGAGGCCCCCATTTTTTTGTCTTATTTTGAATCTAGGTTAAGAGTAAATTTCGAAAATATAAACGAAATTAAAAAGAAATTGGATTTTTATGAGAGATTAGGAGTTAATAACTTGATTTTAGAACCTAAAAATAATATTAGAAGAATATCATTAGAGTTAAAAAAGAAAATTGAGAATGTAACGAAAATTAATGTATATTATCGTATCACTTTAAAACCATCAGGTTTAAATGAACTTAAGACTACAATAAAAGAATATAACAATTTTACAGATCTTCTTTCGATTGAAACACTAGATAAAGAGACTCAACTTTATGCCGCGAGGGATTCTCGAGTGGATCTTATCTCTTTTTCTGATCAAAAGATAATAAAAACACTAACTCCAGGAGTAATTTCTTTAGCAAAACAAAATAAAACGTTTATAGAATTTTCTTTATCGCCAATCATGGTAACAAATAAGTCAATTCAATCAAAAAATTTCAGAAATTTGTATCGTTTTTTAAGATTAATTAGAAATTTAAAAGCAAATTATATCATAAATGGAAATTTTGAAAATTTATATGATTTTAGACATCCAAGAGCTTTGATAAGTATATGTAATTCATTATTAGAAATTCCATTAAGCGACGCAAAAAAAGTATTTAAAGAAAATCCCCTCATTTTATTAAAAAGAGTTCAAAAAAAAAAAGATAAAAGTTACATTGAAGAAGGGGTAAGATTAATTAAGGGAGTTGAATAGCATTGGTCAAAATAGAAAAGCAGAGATATATTTTGTTTAAAATAATAAAGGAAAACGATACTTTTTTCGATAAACAAGATATACTTCGATTAATTTGGCGCTCTATATGGAGATACTTTGGTATAAAAGGGGCAAATAAAACCGGGTTATGGCTATATAAGCTAGATTTAAAGAGAGATATCGGAATAATAAGGTGTTCAAACGAAACAAAAGAGGAAATAATTACCGCATTGACATTTATAAGAGAGATCAATGGAAAAAGGATCATTTTATCTCCAATAAAGACTTCAGGAACAATTAAAGGGCTAAAAAACCATTAAAAATTAAATAAATTAATTATTTATTGTAAAAAATGAACTTTCAATAATAATGAAAAGTATAAGCTTAACAAAGGCATATATTCAGAATATTGACGATCCTACTAATGTTAATTTAAATATATCAATATCAGATAAAATATATTTAAAAAATAATCCATATTTATTAGTTATCCAAACGAATCAAGAAAATTGTGCAAGATTAACAATTTATCCCGTAAAAGTAAAAAGTCTAATTAAAGTAAGTTTATTTGGTTTAAAAACGTCAGTTAACACAACTTCATATTCAAGCTTATCCAAAACATTCCAAAAATTTGATATAATCCATACCTCTGGTTTAATAATCAAAGAAAATGAATTATATTATGAATGTTATCTTAATTTAAGTTTATCTGATGTTAAAACTAAAGTTTTAAAAGTCGCTTTAAATAAGATTAAAAATATATTTAAAGAGATATTAATTGAAGAGATTTGTCTAAAATAAAGTAATAACAGATATTTTCATGAAGCTTTGGAGAATTATCCTCAAATTTTCGAATGGCATAGATTTTAAGAAAGAACTAGAATTATTCGATGCTAAATCTTATTTTGGGGGATATTTAAAAATTAAGAGAAGTTATTTTAATGAATTAGCTAAAACAATTAAGATAACAAGAAAATATTCAACAAGTAGAGCAATTGAAAAGGTTATTGGACCAGAAAACGACGAAGATTGGACATTCAACCCATGGATGCTTTTCATAGTAAAAGATACAGAAAAAAAGAAACCTTTTTGGCTATTTATAAAGAGGGAAAAAGACCTATCCGGTTCATTAGTAGCAATTGGTCCAAAACCCTATGCTGAATATACCAATAAACAGAACAATTCCGATGCGAGAAGCGAAATAAAACGACTTATAAACTATATTATTGCATATTTAAATAAATTTCAATGTTTAATCTTACTCCCTAATTTTCTAAGATAAATTTGTGTAAAATGAGATTTTTTAAAAAATTTCGAAAACCACCTTAAGTCAATTGACTATCCTTTTAAAGAATACTAGAGTTATTTAATAAAGCTTCTATTTCCAAGCTAATGTTAACTAGTTCAAATTATCCTAAATTAAAGAAGTACATAAGCGTAAATTTGTAAAAATTTAATATTCAAATTAAATTATCATTTTTAACGTGAAAAATAAGGAAAATTAAACAATTTAAAAATAAGTGATTTATTAATCTTGAAAAAACCAACGGCTAAAATCCTTATTTATTTGCTTATAATTCACATGTTTTTTACTGTATGCTTTCTTATAAATAACAGTTATGCGATTGTTGTAGATATCGAACCTGATTTTGGAAACGCTCCAGAAATAGACGGCGATATTGATAGATCTAAGAAAGAATGGATAAATGCTACGAAAGAAGAAATTAGTTTAAGAGGTTTAAGCGTTACTGATAAGGGAATACCAATTAAGTTATGGGTAATGCAAAATAAGTCAAATCTTTATATTTCTATTCAATTTGAGCTTGAAACACATGAATCTCAAGAATTTGTTGGAATTTTAATTTCCAATAGTAAGGCCGCAAGTAACGAATCTTTTGTAGATGCAAAAATCCTTCAATTTAATGATTTAGGAGGGATAAACGAAAAAGACTATTACTTAGATTATTACATTTTAAACGATATATTCTACAAAGATAGAGAATCTAATGGGGAGGCTGCCGCCAAATTAGATGGAAAAGAAATCATCTATGAATTCAGAATACCCGTTAATAATTCAGGTGATGATATTAATGATGTATTTTTAGATTTTGGAGAAACTTATGCTTTTAAAATCGTGTATGGTGAAAATCCTAATTATCCTAATAGCTTTAAAAAAAGTAACATTGTTCTGATTGATATAGAATACCTCCCTAAAGGTGAAGAAAATCCATGGATTTTAGTGCACAATATATTAAGTATAATTATTTTTATTGGTCTTGGAGGGCTTTTTGCTTTGTATATCTATAAAATAATTGTAATAAAGAAAAAAATTAGAAGGGTAACCGAATAATATGCCAAAATTTATAAAAGAGCGAAAAAAAGAATCAAAATCAAAAAGGATACCTGATGATAAATTAATATTAAAGTCTGTAAAAATTTCAGCTATTCTTGCTGGAGTTTTTTTAGTCCTATCGCTGTTCTTTAATGGAACTGAGTGGTTCTTTGAAGGAATAATTATAAGATACGTAAAAAAAGAGATATATTGGGAAATATTAGACCACACGATTAAAACGAGCGTAATTGTTTTGGAATTCTTTTTTATGATGATTAGCCTAGGAAATTATAAAGAACTAACAGGAAAACCAGTTAAATTAAAAGAAATTTTATTTTTATTAGGACTTTCCTTGATCCAAACAATTCGTAGTCTTATTGTTTTTATTCTCACATTAATTGGTGTGTTTGCTATTCTATTTTATTTATATTTAATTCAAGAGAGTTAAAGATAAATAAAAGATTTTTTAATAATTCTTAAAGCCCTTAATCATGAAAACGGATCTTATATGCATTGGGCACCGTGGGACGAGAATAAATTTTGACGAAAATACGTTCCATGCTTTCGATAAAGCTATAAAAAATGGAGCAGATTATATAGAATTTGATGTACGAAAAACAAAAGATAAAAAATTAGTAATAATCCACGATCCTTCTCTAAATAGAACTACGACAGGTTCGGGGTTAGTAAAGGATTTTTATTATGATGAAATAAAGAGATTTAAGACAAAAACTAATAAGGAGCAGATTCCACTTTTAATAGCAGTTCTTGATAAATTTAAAGGTAATACTAAGTTTATGATTGATTTAAAAGAGGATAATATAAGTGAACAAGTACTTAAATTAGTGAATGAAAGAGATTTATTACAAGATTGTGTAATCAGTGGAAGAAATCTAAAAAATTTAAAATTAATTAAAAATGCATTTCCGAGGTGCAATATATGCTATAATATTACTAAGGGAAGGGATTTAACAATTCAAGAATTTATAACATTTGGTCAACAAAAATTCCCTTTTAAAATTGATATGATTAGTCTGAGATCAACCTTGGTATCCAATAAATTTATAGAGATTTGCAAAAAAAACAATATTTTATCTTTATCATGGGATTTTTTTCGCTACGTTAAACCCGTAGATAAGATTAAATCTTTAATAAAACAGGGAATTAATGGAATTCTCTTCGATGATTACAAAAATATCCCTATAATTAAGCAGTGGTTAGAAACGTATTAATTTTTTGATTCTATTATCGATGAGCCGGTTGGAAGACTCAATATAATCTCATCAATAGATAATAATTTTATCCATTTTTTCATACTCTTTTCAGAGTTTTTAAGAAAGTAGTTTCTAATTTCTTTTGCTAATTTACCTTTTGACAACCCAGTTTTTGATGGTTTTATAATAATAGTGTTGTCTGATTGCTCCATAATAGCATTTTTTGGGCCAGACAATATTTTCGGATAATATTTTTTTATGCTAGCGCCTGAATTAATTTCTATCTCAACTAATTTTAAGCCTATTGCTAATTCAATTTTAGCGTTTTTTACAAATTTTTTCTTACCAGTTATTATAAATGATCCCTTTGGTAAATACTCACCAGAAGGTGGACTTCTAGAGACTTGTGATGGTAAAACATAAAATACATCAACAACGCCCCAGTTCTCTTTCCACGCTCGAGAAAAACTTGCTACAAAATCTGCTGCTTCCAGAATGGTTCGTTCTGGAAATATTTTATTTTCAGGATTTTTTATAACTATTAAAGGGGAACCTGGAAAATCTGTATGAAATGCTAAATCATTCTGATCCAAATATCTCTTAAATATAAGTTCATTAGAGCTAGCATCTCTGCCCCCTATTACTAAAAATCCGTTTGAAGATCTAAACCATCTGAATTTCTCAAACCATTTTTTTTTTGGCTTCTTAATTAAAAAATCAATTTCAGTTTCTACTGAATCCTTTTTTAGTTTTAACTTCTCAATGTTTAGTTTTGTTTTTTCAATTGCAGTAACAGTTCCTCTGATTTTTTTTTCTGCTTTTTTTCCTTTCTCATAAATTACATTCGCATTTTCTCCAATACTTTTGTTCAAATCTAAATATATCTCGTCATCGTTAATTTTTATAACAACCAGCTTAGTTGATGGAATTATTTTTTTAAAGAATTCTGTTCCATCTAATTTTTCGAGCTTGGCTTTTTGTAATTTATCATTAATTTCCTCCCATTTATACCCCTTTGACTTAGCAGTTGTTATAACATTTATTAACTTTTCTAAAGGTTTGAAATGGGTATAAATAAAATCACCATGTTCATAATATTTTTTCTTCTTTAGTTTAAGTTCTTCCAAGTATTCTTCTTGATTTTTTAAAATTTTTTTCTGTGTTTTAATTTTTTCTTTAATTTTTTCGTCACTTGGTTTCATTATAGTTTCAGAGTCTATTTTCGAATAGAAGCTATCAACAGCGTTATTAAATGAATCAAAATCACGCTTTTTAAATTCATTAAACATTTCTAATTCAAAAGGGAAAACATATTGCTCTGTTCCAACATCATCTATAACGATATGGGCGTTAATATTACCAAAAAGCAACTGATTTCTTAAGGTTTTAAATGATTTGAATAGTTTATCAATATCTGTGTCATGCAAATCTTTTCCATTTAAATTTTTATCAATTTCAGCTTTATAACATATTTCCTCACCGTATAACCCTGCTATATTTATATTTCTTGCCAAATTTTTAACAACTTCAACATCGGTGCTTTTAATTAGTTCTTTAAACTCGTTTTTATTTAATGTTAAAAAATCTTTACCTTTAGACTTAGGAAAAAGATATACCTTTCTAGCTAAGATGTCTCTATCCTTAAATTTTTTATATTTTTTTGCGACTTTTATTATGTTTTTTTCATCAACAAGAATGAAATTTCCTTTATTAAAGAGTTCTATTATTAGTTTCCAAGGTTCCGTATTAGTATTATGTAATTCAAAGATTACAATTCTATCAAAGTTATGTTGAAAAATCCTTAAAATTCGTCTATTTTTTAACAATTTCCTTAAAGATATTATATATTGAGATGGATATTTAGGAATGGGGTAATCATATTCTGTTAAATTTATCCTAGCGTCGCTTTTAATTATTAAATTCTTTTTTCCTTCGTATGTATTTAGTTTTAATATCAATAAATCTTCAATCTCATACACGTTCGAAATTGTGGAATTCTTTAGTATTTGGTCAAGTTCCTTCGTTATTGCGAATACATCGACATTTGTAAATAATCTCATTATTTTCATTTATTACCGTCTTTTTTTTAATTCCATGTTGTATAATGATTTTTATAATAATAATTATTTATAATAATAATCATGGCGTCCAAGAAAAAGCGCGCTAAAAAGTTCGATGTTCGTAAAAAACGAGCAAAGATATTAAAAGAGAGAGAAAAACAGCAACCAAAAGTAGAGCGGGAAGAACAAGAAATAAAAAAGAAATTTAAAACAGAAAAAGAAGAAAAATTGGAGATTAGATTAGCAAAAGAGACAAAATTATATTGGATCAGGGCAGCGACAGGCGCATTGAGTGCGATAATAGGAACTTTAATAGGTCTAAAAAGTTGGTGGCTTTTTATTTGGATGTTAAGCTTTTGGTTCGGTTTTCCGTTTTTGGTGAGTTTTATCATTTTAAGGTATGAATATAATAAAGAAGAATGGGATTGGAAAAATATAATTAAGCCAGGTATAGGGATTTACTTCTTTTTGTTTATGATATTTGCAATACTAATTCATACATTACAAGTAATAGCATAATTGATATTATAATTGAATTCTTTGCTTTACTTTTTTTTCAATTTTTTCTTTAGAAATGAAAATAATCTCGTCCAACTTATAAATACGGTTGCAATAGGCACATTGAATTTTTAGGGGCTTCTCCTCTAAGACTAAGAATTCTGTATCAATAGGTTCTTTTTGTGAATTTGTAATACAAGTTATATTTTGACAGACAATTAATTTTTTTATTACTTCTGGAATTTTCACTTTTTTCTTTTCAATGACCTTATAATCTTCTATTAAAGAGATCGTTGCGTTTGGTGATAGAATAGAAATTTGTTGCATCTGAATTTCATTAAGAAAAAGATTCTCAATTTTAATTAGATCCTTTTTAGTTAACTTTTTCGAAGGAACATTTATTCCTATTGTCATTAGATCTGGCGATTCTGCTAATCCTGTGAGAGCTAAAATAGTTAAAGCATATCCAGAGTCAATATGGTCAATAACTGTTCCCTTTCGTATTTTTTCGATTTTTAATTTATCTTCAAACATTTCTAATCAATAAAATTATTGTATTTATTTCAAAAAAATTTTACTCCCCAATGAGGATTGCTATAATAAATAAAACAGAGGTAACAAGAAAATTAAAACTTAAATTATCATCTACTTCTAAATCTAAGTAGTCCAATAAGCCAATAGTAAATGCTCCAATTAAGGGTATTAAAAAAAAAAATAAAAGACTTAAAATAAAAAATCCACTTAATATGATTAGAAAAATAATTCCTGAAAAATAAGATATGAGAAGTCCAGCAAATAATCCAATATAAGTTTTGTTTGTGTCCCGAATATTTTTATATTTAGTTCCTATTGTTCTTCCAATTAAATTAGAAGCAATATCCCCAAAAATAGCCATCGTCATTGAAGCACATATTATCAAAGGTCCAATTGGTTGGAATAATCCAAACAATATTATTATTGAAAAACATCCAACCGCCATGGATATCTGAGGACCTAATCTCATATGATAACGCTCTTTTTCTTTTAATATCTGATTAACGGGTTTTAAAGGATATTGTTCTGGTTTTAGAATTCTCACAAAATCAGCAGTTAGTAATCCAATTAATGAAATTCCTACAAGGAACACTACCAGATACTGTGTGAAGATCATTTTGTCTTTTTCGATGTTATATATTGAAAAAAAGATGTCAGATATAAATCCTGGTGCGAAATCTAAAAGGTATACAAAAAAATTTTGTACTATGAAACCAAGCGTAAAATAAAACAAAATTATTGCTAATACTACTAGATGTGTTAATTTTCTATAAATATCATATTTTAGTGGTAATTCTTTTGATGAATCTTGTTTAAAATTTTTAAAGATTTCTTTTCCTTTTTTAATTTTTCTTTTTTCACGGAGGATTAAAATATAAAATATGGGTAAAAATACAATGATATAACTTAACATTAATATATCAAAGGGAAAAACAATAAAATCAATTTTAAGGTGCCTTATATTGCTTACTATTAATAAATTAATTGATATTGATGTGATCAAAACTAAAGAGTTGGCCAAGTCATCGATAAAAGCTTCTTTTTCACCTTTTTTTTTAGCCAAAAAGGTGATATATAGCATAATTGATGCGTAAAAATATAAAAAGCAGACAATAATAAAAGAGAATATGTTCAATAATTACCAAACTCTTAAGATTAATAATAAATTAAATTTACTCTCTAATTTTAAAATTTTGATTTAATAAAAACAAAGATTTTAAAAAAAAATAAAAAAAAAAAAAATTAAAATTGAGATTCATCGATATTTGGCATTTCAGGAGATGTTAAAGCTTTCTGAATTTCCATTGTCGGCAATTCATAGTCTCGCAAATCGCCAGTCATATATTCCTTATAAGCCAATAAATCAAAAAAGCCATGGCCACTAAAGTTAAATAAAATTGCTTTTTTTTCGTTGTTTTCTTTAGCTTTTAATGCTTGATCAATTGCCTCTTTTACAGCATGGGCTGTTTCAGGTGCTGGAAGGATTCCTTCAGTTCTTGTAAACTGAAGTCCTGCCTCTATTACTTCAGTTTGATGATGCATAGTTGATGAAATTACCTTATTGTTATGTAAAATTGAAACAATAGGAGCCATTCCATGATATCTTAATCCTCCTGAGTGAATTGGACTTGGAATAAATGTATGTCCCAACGTGTGCATTTTTACTATAGGTCCTTTCATAGAAGTATCTCCAAAATCCCATCTATATTCTCCTTTACAAACACTTGGACATGCTCGTGGTTCCACACCTATTATTTCTACATCGGGGAGTGTTCCATATAATTTGTCTCTGGCAAAAGGAATCATTAAACCTGAGAAATTAGAACCGCCTCCCATACATCCAATTACAACATCAGGCTTCACTCCAATTTTGTTAAGTTGTATCTTTGCCTCTTGACCCACAATTGTTTGATGCAATAAAACAAAGTTTACAACGCTTCCAAGAGAATATCGTATAGTATCACCTCTTAAACTGTGTTCTAGTGCTTCAGATATGGCGATTCCTAAACTACCAGGGTGTTCTGGGTCTTTTTCTAGAAAAGCGCTTCCAGATTCAGTATTTTTCGAAGGACTTGCATGAACTTCAGCATTATAAGACCTCATTAAAATTTTCCTCCCTGGTTTTTGAATAAAACTTGCTCGAACCATATAGACAGTACATTTAATTCCAAATAAATTACATCCGTAAGAAAGTCCAGAACCCCATTGTCCAGCGCCTGTTTCTGTTACCAACTCTTTGAGTCCATCTTTTTTAGCATAGTAAGCTTGGGCTAAAGCTGTATTTGGCTTATGTGAGCCTGTAGGCGAGTAAGATTCGTTTTTATAGAAAATTTTTATATCGTCTCCTTCTATTCCTAATGCTTTTTCTAAGCCTAAAGCACGATGGAGTGGAGAGGGCCTATATGTTTTTGCAAATATCTCCCTTAATTCATTTGGGATGGGAATGACAGGTTCTTGAGATACTTCTTGGAGCACACATTCTTTAGGAAAGATTGCAAAAGCCATCTCTGGTGGTGCTGGTCTTCCATCCATCGGATTGACTAAGGGCGTCATAGGGGAGGGCAAATCAGGTAATATATTAATCCATTCTTTAGGTACTTCACTTGGTTGCAATAAAATTCTAGAGTTAAAATAATCCACCATTGTAATTACCATTTATTTTGTATATTTCCACATTTTAATGTGTATCGTTATATTATTGGAGATCAATAGTTATTAACGCACGTTTAGTAATATGAATTTAATAGTTTATACAAATTAAAAAAGTATTAGAAATGAGATCGATGTGATAGAATTATATCAACACGCAGAAAAAATAGCTACAAACAAATTAGTTTGCAAATTAATAGAAAATTAATCTAATTTAATGGAATTATCTCCCTTCGAAGATTTTAGCAAGATTTTTGGCTGCAATTCGTGTAACTTTTACAGTTTTCATTAAAGTGTCGATAACAGTTCCAGCACAAACAATTACTAAGCGCCCTGCATTTGTAATAACAATATATCCATCTTCAGCCCTTACGATAACTTCACTTAAATCTTCTTGAAATAGTGTTTGAATCGTTGATCTTCCTGTCATTAAAAGGGCGCTGGCAAGACCACAAAATTGATCTCCATCAACATGATATTGTGGCAGAGCAGAAAAGGCAATTTGGTAGCCCTCTTGAGACACAAGAGCAATAGCTTCTATATCTGCATTTGAGGTAATAAATGTAATTTGAGGGCTTATCTTCTCTATGTCGTCGTTGTTAATTCCAAGATCGGTTCCAAATTGTATCATAATCACCTTACTGGTTAATTTCCTCGAATGTTTTTTATTAACGAAAATTAATTTATAAATTATTATTATTATTATGAATTTTACTAATAAAAATATTATATATAAAAATTTAATGAATTTAAATTAAAATAAATAATATATAAATTTCTAACTAATTTTTAATTTAATTTGAATTCTAATAGTGTAAAAAAATTTAAAACAACCAAAAATACATTAAAATTATATAAATTTAAATTATATTAGATTCAAAAAAGGTTCAAAATACACCTTTTAAAAAGTTGTATTAGTGTGGATTAAATTTTTTAATTGTTGGATAGTTAAATTTAACACTAAAATTAGATGATATATTAGATAATGATTACTACAAGAGAATCCATTAATTATCAATTTTCACTAATATTTGGATACTCCTCTCCAAACGAAGATTTAATTGTTGGAGATGTCATTGGCCCCGGTAAATTGACAAGAGAGAAAGTAAACGAGCTTTCAGTCGAGGTCATGAGATTTCTAAGAATGTACAACGCCATGTTAAGAGATTATACTGGATCTGAAGTTTTTAGCATCGAATTTTCACTTTTTAACTTAGATAAGAGATCTCAGATGAAAATATATCCTAGATCAATGATTTTTATTCCTAGTAAATATAAAGATTGTGAAAGTTTACTACTTGCTTTAAAACCAGAAACAGGTGTTTTAAATACTCATAAATCAAGAAAAGAATTAACTGATATAAGTCGTTTATTTTTTGAAGTTGAGGAATTTACTGATCGCCCTGAATTAGTATACGAAGAAAAAGAACAAGTAATTGACTTATTTGCCTCTCGTTTTAGCATGAAACTTTATGGGAAATTAATTGAAGATAAATGGAATAAGAAATTAATAGGGTTAAGTACGTGGCTTCCAACAGAAAAAGAGATGTTAAATACATTTGCTTCAATAAAATCTAAAATAGAAATAATGTTGTATAAACGACCATATGAGATGATAACTTCAGATTCTCAATTTGAAAAAGTAAAAACACCATTTAAAGGGCAAACCGCGATTGATCATCTCAAATTTTCAATTTCAGAACCAAGCGCCAATTTTGTTATCGAAAACACCCTTAAACTTGGAACAGATCTTATAGATTTGGCAAATACAGGTACGATAGACGAGTCTCAAGACGAGATAGTCTCTTATCTAATTAGTCGCCTTGAAGAAAAAATTAGAAATATTAAAGAACAATATTCAGCAAAAAGATTTATTACAGAAATAGGAAAACATTTAGGTGAATTAGAGAGTTATTTTAATAAATTTTTCGAATATTCTAAAAACTTTCTTAATACTGGAGAAATAGGTACTTTAAATGAACTCTTAGATAAATATAAGCAGTTTATTATTGAAAAAGGAAAATTAGAACATGAAAATTTCGAGGATATTTGTAATTTAGCAATTAAATCTATAAAGCAATCAATTATTCAGATAGAAACTTTAAGAGCAATAGAATTAGAATCAGTATCATACTATTTTTCAGAAATTTTCAGAAATGGTATATCATTAATTAAAGAAGCATTACCAAAATATCTGTCTCGGAGAAGGTTAAAAACTTTAATTACAGTTTTTATAAAAGGGATGAAGGAAGAGTTTGATAAAGAACAGAAACCAGTGAAAATGTTAGGTCATAATTATTTAGAAAAATTTTATACATATCTTCTTAATCAAATTGAAATAAATCCTTTAATATCGTTAAAAGGGTTTAAATTTAATGAGGAAAAGTTAATAAAAGAATTTATTAATTTAATAAAAGAAAATTATCAAATTTTTTTTGATACAATTGATTTAAAGATCAGTGATTTAGTTACGTTTGCTGAAATTTTGATGGAGAAGGACTCAAATATTATTAAAAAACATATTGACAAATTTAAGAAATATTCTGGCGAATTACATTTTCTTTTAGGTTATATCTTAAGGTACTCTACGATTAACCGCTACTTAAAAGAGGAACCCGATGAGGAAATATCGGATCCTGTAACTTTTGCTAATAAATTTCACCGTTTTTTAGAAAAGCGTATAGGTGGAATCGATTTAGATTGGAAATTTCTTATACTTGAATGGATAACAGATTATGCAAAAAAATTTTTTAAAATGGAAGAACAAAAAGATTGGAACTTAAAAGAAAATTACAACGATTTTATTAAGTATTTAGAAGATAAGGAATTAAAAGAAAAGAAACTAGATAAATTTTTTGAGTTTTTAGATAGTTATATCGCAAAAATATCAGATGAAATAGAGAAAAAGCACTTATTAGATTTCTTAAAACAATACGATTTTTGCATTCAAAGTGAATCAGAATTTCCTAAATATGTAAAAAGTAAAATACAAAATAAGGTAAGCTCATTAAATTTACAAGTAGAAGAATTAATTCCTAATAAATTTTTTAGTATTGATGAAAACGATACTTTTTACAACTATTTAAAGGAAAGGGAATTAAAATATTTTTCAAAACTCATCCCTCAACCAGTAACTTTAATTTTAAAACATAATTTGACAAACGAAGAAAAAGAATTGTTTAATGCTGATTTCTTTCATGTCTTTAATTTTCGGTTTTGGGGTAAAAATAACGTTAAAGTAGATTTAGCTGATAATTTTAAAGAAGTCTATCGTGAATGGGTGAAAGAGATTTGATTAGTGGAATAAAAAGAAAAGCTACGGCTATAGAAAGTTCCTTTAGATTTTTTCAAACTGTAGACTTGATAATTAATCATTATAAAAGAGAGGCTGACAAACAGAAAATATTTGAATTAATGAAATCAATCAATAAAGAACCCACACTTTACGATCTATTAATTGCTACGGCATCTATTCATCTATACCATAATTTAGGGATTCGGGTTGAAGATAGTATAGAGATGGACCAAACGACTATTAAGTCAACCAAAAACTTAGAACTTTTTGAAAAAAAGATATTATTTGATGAAATTGCTTTAATTCTAAAAGATTCCTTAAATTTAGAAATCGATCTACTTTATAGATTAATTTATTTAGAGAATAAAATTATTTCTTTTCTAATTGAGGAGAGGAAATCAAACCTAAAAGAACTTCAAAAAAAACGTATGATAAAAGAAATAGAAGATCATATTGAACAAGATTTAATCGAAATTGTATTGAAATACCCTCCATTTTATTTTTACGATTTAATTGGTGATTTGGTTGGTCTTACTAATAAGATCAAATTTGAAATATTAGACGAGAGTTCTGCTTTTAAAGACTTGTCTGTTGAGATAGAAAAAAAATTAAAAAGGGAAGAGAAAGAAGATAAAGTGATTGAATTATCTACTCTGAATAGACTTATTAATAAAGTTCAGGGTGATTTTGAGTTTAAATCTTATAAAGAGTTACAAATGCTAGCTATGTCTGTCAGAATGATTAAACGCAAAGTGATTGATCATAACTTTAATCGTTTTCCAATATCTATTCCTGGATTAAATACCTTTCTAAATGCAAATAATATAAAAAAGCAATTAATTGAGAAAATCAGTAATGCTCTTAAAGAGAAAATTAATTACGATCAATTTGAAGAAGTTATATTATCGTTTTTGAAGTCGGAAATAATCAAACAACTTAAAACAAATCCAAATGATTTTATATACTTTTTACAAAATTTAAATGAAAATAGTTTTCAAGAAACAATTTATATGCTAAATAGATACGGAATCTATAATCTTCTACATTTAATTAATACGGATAATGATCTAGCACAAAAAATAAAAAAAAATATGATTAGGTATAACATTGACAAATTTGATATAATGAACTTAAACAATGAAAAGAAAAATTTAATTTGTATGGCGAAAAAAACCATTTGTAATTTAAATGTTCCATTCCTCAACAAGATGATAAAAGGATTCGAAGATCTAAATGAATTCAGTATATTGAAGTTGCTACATAAAGATAATATGGAACTCAAAGAATTATGGAAAATTCTAGAAGAAAAAATTGGCTACTCTATTGATGATATTCGCGAATTTGTTCGAAAAAAAGAAATAATTGATAGAGTTTTCATTCGAGATTTAAAATTAAGCTCCTATTCACAGGTTTTAACACTTTTGAATTTCGAAGAAATAGTAATTAATATAGCAAAGCAAATTTTTTTTTATATCTTTTCAAAAATCTTAAGACAAATTAGTAGAATTATTGAAGTATATTTAAGAATTACTAACGAAAAAGCATTGTTTCTTCTCGCTTTAAAAAAAATGTACGGAACTACAGATTCAGAAAAATGGATTTGGATAAAATTAGAAGAGCTTATTATAGACCGAATAATAAAAATGCAAAAAGAATTAGTTGTAATTTTCAATGCTTTAAATCAACCATTTCTAGTTAATGGATTTATTTTTGCTAGATTAACAAATACTCCTTTAAATGAAGGGATAAGTGAATTTAAAGATAAACCGAGTCGAATTTATGAAAATATTAAGCCATTAATGTTAAATGCAGAAAAAATCTCTCCCGTTTCTTATTGTATAGCATATGATTTAATTAAAAAATTTGAACAATTTGAAGAAAAACGTAAGTTAAAAGTTATACAGACCATAGAATCTAAGGAAAAAGAAAAAGAAGAGAAAAGAAAAGAAATTAGAAAACACCAAGAAATTAGTACTCTAAATTGGATAGAAAGAAGAATTACTTCTTCGCTTATGAGAATAAATAGTCCAGGTATTAATCCAAATCAATTATATTGGCAAGAAAAAGATACAAAAACGGCTATTGATAATATTAAACTTCATAGCGAATTAAAAGGAAATATTCTTGATTTATTTACTGAATATTTTCATTTTTCTATTGAAAAAATTAAATCACATACCAAAGACATGAAATTACCAGATCAGGAGAAATTATACAATATAATTATTGAGATTACAGAAAAATTATTAGAGAAGAGATTAGGTCGTGCGCCCTCCTCTCGAGAAATAGAAAATATGCTTGAAGGTGAAAGGTTTGAGATTGCTAAGCAAATTGCAACAAGAATAGGGAAGATCTTAGATAAAGCTTTATATTCCAAATTTAGAAGAAAGGGAAGATAGATTGTATAGATTTTTTAAGAACTTACCTTCTTTTTAGGGAAGATTTATTTTAAATTAAAAAAATAACAAAGATATTAAAATCATCCAAACTTAATTTATTTACAAATTAAAGCAATTTTTCACTCAACGAGCTATAATAGATGTCGTGGATTAAAAAGCAAATACAGTTTTTAATAGATTCTTTATGGCAGATTATTCAAGGATTCATTTTATTTTCACTTGCATTCTCTGGTTTAGGATGTGCTTTATTGTTAAGACATTTTGGATATAATGGAACTGTTATTTCTGGTATTGGTGTTTTAGTTGAAGTACTAGCATTGATTTTGTGTTATTTTATCTTTAAAAGTTATTTAAAAACAGAAGAAGTTAAAACACCTGAGCCAAAAAAGAAGTTAGATTAAATAATTGTACTCAATCTATATAAGATTCTCCCAATTTCTTGGCATTTTATGGGATTTTAGATAATCTCTAACATCTGTTAATAAAATTTCTGGTTTGTATTCCCAAGCTTCGTATTTATTAAATGAAATGCATTTTAAACGATTAATTTTAAGATTTTTTTTAATTAAGAGTCCATAAATGGCGACTTGTGGA
The DNA here is from genome assembly GCA_048883105.1 of Candidatus Thorarchaeota archaeon. Lineage (GTDB taxonomy): Archaea > Asgardarchaeota > Lokiarchaeia > Sigyniarchaeales > SOKP01 > LW40-45. The sequence goes on from JBHLQY010000008.1 coordinate 51,049, forward strand.
AGCGAAAACATAAAATTTCCTTCAGGTTTATAATCAATTACCTTAATGATATCATTTTGGATTTGAATCAAATCAATATGACCCGTAATGTTTATATTATTACTCGTCATCCAAATTGGAACCTCAATAGCTATAGAATCCTTATCCTTTATTAAGATGTTTTTTAAAATAGGAACATGGCCAGGAGTCTTATTAAATTGGTTTTTGCGATATGTTTTGTACACTTCTCGAGTATAATTTGGCAATTTGGTGTTTGAGCCTAACTTTATAATCTTCCCAGTACGAATTAATTTCTTACTAATACTTCTTAAGAAGACATTCTTAAGTCCTCTTATCTTAAATTGAGAAACTCTGGGAATATCTCTTCTATTAAATAGAATGTTTGGTATTGAACCTTGATAAACTTTTTTAAGATAGCTTCCAAGTTTTTTAATCTCTTCTTGAGGAGAGGTCAATTGGTTAAGTTTTTCTTTATGATTTTTTAGATTCCAGTTAAAACTGTATTTAATACTTTGATGATAAAAATCACGATGCTTTAGTATTGATTCTAGATCATTAATCATAATCCATTTAAACCTTAAACTAATCTAAGAATTTTAATGTAATAAAAATGATATATTAATAATTTATTACTTAAGCAAAAAATAAAATTACAAAAAACCTTATTATTAATAATTTTAAGAGTCTCTTAGACATAAAAATATTTTTAGATTTCATTGGATATAATGAAATATCCAAAGAAAATATAAAATAGAATAAAGATTTTAATAATGATTTTTTATTAGACCCTGTAGCCTA
>JBHLQY010000009.1:0-49221 GCA_048883105.1 Candidatus Thorarchaeota archaeon
ATAAATCTGTTAGAATCAATCTTACCAGCAAACCCATTAAAAGCATCTTTAAATTTATGCCGAATTTGTCCTCCGTTGCTTTCAAAAAGAGAGATAGCGGTTGAGTAATCATAAACATCAGGAAATTTGATTATTATGTTAATATAATTACTGATTAAATCTTCTTTATTATAGGATTTTTTGGCAGAATATAGTTTTTCTTCGAATTGGTCAGAGATACCATTACTATTTTGATCAAATTTCAGAATCATTGCTTCCCAATCGTCAATGTTAGAATCATCTTTTCCAATTATATCATAAATAAAATCTTGAGATGCCAAGATTTCATCGTTATTTGATTTTAAGCTAACCACATTATATTTTGGAGATATAAAAAAAGGGAATAACGATATTAAGAGAAATGATAATAGCAGCAGATTTGTTTTCATACTATTTTCTAAGTTTAAGGCTTTCATTCAAAGTTCGCGTATTTTTTTGTATAAAAATCTCTATTAAATAAGATATATTGTTCTTGTAAAATTTCATTTATATAAATTTTTTGATAAATAAAATAAAGCTTTTTTAATAGATATAAATTGAAAATCTTTTATTATTGAAAAATTATGAAAAATTAAAGCTAATGAAAAATAGAGAGAAATTAACTGTTTTTGACACTCGTAAATATCCAATTCGTCCGCATGTGGGAGTTGGAATTTTGTTAGTTAGGAATCATCATCTTCTTTTAATAAAAAGAAAATACGATCCTGATGCGGACTTTTGGTCTATTCCTGGTGGACATCTAGAACTCGGAGAGAAAGTTCAAAACGCCGCTGAAAGGGAAGGGTTTGAGGAAACGGGTTTTAAGGTAAAAGTTTCTAAATTAGCTGGTATTATAGATAAAATTATGTATGATAAAGATGGAAAAATCGAATTTCATTATGTATTAATTAATTACTTTGTAGAACAAATAGATGGTGATCAAAATCAACCTCCTAAAGCTGCATCGGACGCACTTGAGGCTAAATTTGTACCTTTTGAAGATCTTAAAAACTATAAACTTACGGAATCTTTGATTGAGCTTTTGAAACAATTAAAGATCGGATATGATTAATTTCAAAATAAAATCTATTTTTTAAAAGAAAAAGAAATTTAATTCTGCCTTTATTATTTTAAATAGATAGATATTAAATTGACGAGAAAAGAACTTAAAAATTTAATGTAGGTATAACAACTTGTCCGCATTAATGAAACTTGCTAAGGATGGGAAAATCACAAAAGAAATGGAAATTGTAGCTGAGAACGAAAAATTAGAAATAGAGTTCATCAGACGTGGAATTGCTAAAGGGAGGATTATAATACCTAAATCGAATCAAAGAGAGTTGGAGCAACCAATAGGTATAGGGAAGGGTTTACTGGTAAAAATTAACGCTAATGTGGGCTCATCGAAAACAATATGTGATGTGGATGCAGAAGTTGAGAAAGCAAAAATTGCCGTGAAATTTGGAGCTGATACGGTAATGGATTTAAGTACTGGTGTTACAGAGAAAGATGTAAAAAATATTAGAGAGCGAATTCTTAGTGAAGTCAATGTTCCGATAGGTACAGTCCCAATTTATCAATCTGCTTTAAGAGCTCTTGAAGGGAAAGGTGCAATTATTCATATGAATGAGGATGATATGTTTAACGTTATAGAGGAACAAGCTAAAGAAGGAGTGGATTTTTTTACTATACATGTCGGAGTAACAAAAGAGATTGTAAATTATTTAGTAAACCATCCCCGAACTATGGGTGTCGTTTCAAGAGGTGGGACTTTCTTAGCGTCGTGGATTTTAAAAAATGACATGGAGAATCCTTTTAATAGAAGATACGATTATTTACTTGAAATGGCGAAAGAGTACGATTTCACTTTATCTTTAGGTGATGGATTGAGACCTGGATGTATATTTGACTCAACTGATTATGCTCAAATTCAGGAGCTGCTTGAAATCTCTAAATTAGTAAAGCGTGCTTGGAAAGCTAATGTGCAAATTATGGTTGAAGGGCCTGGACATATTCCTGCCAATGAAATAGAGAGGAATATCAATATACAAAAGTCGCTTTGCGATGATGCACCTTTCTACGTTTTAGGTCCAATTATAACTGACATAGCACCGGGATATGATGATCTCGTTAGTGCGATAGGAGGTACAATTGCAGGTTTAGCTGGAGCCGATTATTTATGTTATGTTACTCCCTCGGAGCACTTAGGATTGCCAAATAAAGATGAAGTGAAAAGGGGAGTGATAGCTTCTAAAATTGCTGCTCACGCAGTAAATATCGCTAGATATGGTCAAAGAGCTTCGAATTGGGATTACAAAATGAATATTGCTCGAAAAAATTTAAATTGGGAAGAGATGATAAAATATTCAATTGATCCAGAGTTAGCAAGAAAGATCCATTATCGGAATGGAAGTTCGATTGATGCGGATGTTTGTAGCATGTGTGGAGAATTTTGTGCAATAAAACTTCTTAAAGATACGTTAGAAAATAAAAAGAAATCTGAAAAATAATAATTCTATTCTACTTTAATTAGATTAATTCTTCTTTTTTATAATATTCAAAAAATTAAATCTAAATGGTTATAGTAATGAAAAAAGTTTTAACAATTGCTGGTGCAGATTCAGGCGGAGGTGCTGGAATTCAAGCTGATTTAAAAACTTTTTCAGCACGCGGCGTTTTTGGAATGAGTGCAATAACAGCACTTACGGCTCAAAATACCATAGGAGTTCAAAGCGTTTTTGAAGTAAATCCTGAATTTGTTGGAGAACAAATAGATTCAGTAATGACTGACATGGGCGCAGATGCTTGGAAAACTGGCATGCTTTCAAATGCTAAGATTATACAAATAGTATCAGATCGAGCATCTCGATATAATGTTGAGCTCTTAGTAGTAGATCCAGTGATGATTGCTAAAAGTGGTGATCCCTTATTACAATCTGAGGCAAAAAATACTCTTATCTCAAAGCTAGTTCCATTGGCTTATGTTATAACCCCAAATCTTCACGAAGCTAAAGTTTTAACAGGAATAAACATCCAAAAAATAGAAGAGGCCAAAGAAACTGCAATTAAAATCCATGAAATGGGTGCTAAAAATGTCGTTGTGAAAGGAGGACATTTCCCAGATACAGAGGAATCCATAGACATTCTATACGATGGTGATTATTTTACTATCTTCCAAGCTCCTCGAATTAATACAAAAAACACGCATGGTACAGGATGCACTTTTGCTTCAGCAATAGCTGCTGAGCTAGCTAAGGGATTTGATATAATAAGAGCAGTACATACTGCAAAAGCATATATAACAAAAGCAATTCAAAGAGCAGATGAACTCCACATAGGAAAAGGCCATGGTCCAACGAATCATTCGTTCGGTGATGTTGTAGAAGTTGACCTTAATATAGTTAATGTTAAAAAAATGTAAACTTTAAACCATGAAGTTATCTCACGCGATCAAAAGCCCATTTTGCTTTCTCTGTTAACCCAAGCTTTTCATATGATTTCCCAAGATACAAAAAAACGTCTGGAAATTCGTATTTTTCTTTAATCATTTTAAATAAATGACTAATAGCTATATCATATCGTCCTTTAAAATAGAACGTTTTTCCTTTTAAGAAAGAAATAGTATAGATCTTATCTTTTGATAAATTTTGACCTTCAAAGGCGTTTAACTCTTCAAGTGCTTTATCGTATTCTTTTTGTTCTATTAAGTTTTCGATTGCATCAACCTGCTTTAAAAATACCATTTTTTCTGCGATTTTTTCGATTTTTCTTCTTTTCTGCATTCTCATTTGCTCTTCTACGGATAAATTTTTTTCTTTCGCTTTTTGCTTTATGAAATCTTTACTTTTTGCAACTATGTACGAATCGTAATCTCTATCACATAATGGACATTTTTGAGAATGAAGTAACCATTCTGCCAAACATGTATCGTGAATAAGATGTTGATTGGGACAACTATATGTCTTTTCAACATCTTCATTTATGTCCATGTGGCAAATTACACAAGAAGGCATCTTCAGCTTATTGACCGTTAATTTAAACAGTTGATAAAATATATAGTAAATTAATAAAATTAAATTTTTTAAACAATATGATTTACTAAGATTTTTTTACTAATACTTTTTTACTTATATTGAACTAGCAAATTGAATTCTAATACTTTTAATTTTGTGAGATTATTCTTATGGCATTAAATTTAACAAAATCATTTAACACATTATTAAATAATTTTTTAGAAAAGAACAAAGAAGTTGAGGCTCTAATAGTTTCTGACAGAGACGGACTTATCGTAGCAGGGGAAACTTCAAAAAAAGTTAATGTGGAACTTATTTCAGTCTTAACTGCTATCGTTAATCCGATTTTAGAACGAATTCGAGACGAATTCGCATTTAAAAAGTTCGGAACAGCGAGTTTTGATACTGATGAGCATCGTTTACTTTTTGTTTCTGTTGATGAAAACGTAACTTTAAGTTTAGTATTAAACACATTAGCTTCTATTGATAAAACTTCGCCTTACGCATATTTTCTCGCAGAAAAAACAGCTCAGATCATTAACGCCGATGAGAATGATGTAATTCAACTTGACATTCCTGATTTTGAATATGAAGGAGAAAGCGTTGAAAGAATAAAAGACCAGATTTATCAATTAAGATTAGATACAGGCGGTATATATCGGTTTAAATTTATCATTATTGGAGATCATTATGTCGGAAAGACGTCCATCGTGCGCCAATATGTTGATAAGAAATTTTCAAAAGATTATCGTGCAACGATTGGAATCAATATCTTATCCCATAGCTTTGAATTCTTTGGAAATGAAATAAATTTATCTTTATGGGATATTGGGGCGCAGCAGTATTTCAAACGTTTCAGGCGCACATATTATACGGGATCACAAGCAGCTTTTATCGTTTTTGACCTAACTAATCGCGAGTCTTTTGAAAATGCAAAAATGTGGTTTGATGAATTAATAAATTTTATAGGGCGAAAGGATTTGCCTATTGTTATTGTAGGAAATAAAACAGATTTGAACGATCAAAGAGTAGTAAATTATGAAGAAGGAGTTAATTTAGCGACTGAATTGTCTGAAAAAGGAGTTTCTAAAATATCTTATATCGAAACAAGCGCCTTGACTGGTGAAAATATTGACGACGCGTTTAGTTTGATTTCCTATCATTATATAATGAAAAGTAAAGAAGCAGAAGAAGAATTATTAAAAGATGGATTAATAAACGAAATCAATTGTATTTTAACAAAAAAAGATAATTTAACACTTACTTTTATTACAGAAAACACTTTCTGGAATCCTGGCTTACAAATTATGGGTGAATTAAATAAGCTAGGAGAATATTCAAAAGTTAAGGATACCAATGAAGCAAAAATATTTGAATATCCAAACGGATTAGTTTTAAAAAGTAATTTATTTGATTCTATAAATTTATCTGATTCAGATGGCGCCTTTTGCATATTTGATGCTCGTGATAAGGAGCATATCGATCCTAAATGGAAGGATACCGTAATAAATATTATTGATAGCATACAGGAAAATAAGGTTATATTAATAGGTGTAAGGGTAGAACCTGAAAAAATAGACTGGTCAATTTTAATGGAAGAATTTGACGTTAACGAGCAATTGGAAAAAAAAATGGTGTCTCTTTTATTCTTTAAGATTGGAGTTGAATATCGCTTAGAAATTTACGATCAATTAGAAGTTATGTTAAACACAATAAAAACTATTAGTCAAAATTAATTTATATTTTCAAATGAAAATTGTATAAGCCAAACCTTTAAAGTAATTTATTTCAACTCTATTTTTTTAAAATAATCTTCAGTTTTTCTGAGATTAAGTCTCCCATCTCTTTTGTTGATAGAGTTTTAAGATTAGGGTTTTTAATATCAACAGTTCTACCTTCTCTAAGAGCCTCTTCAACTGCCATCTCAATCTCATTTCCTATTTTTGAGTTAAAAGATTCTTGCAACATTAATTTGATGCTTAAAATCGTGCCAATAGGATTCGCGATATTTTTTCCAGCTATGTCGGGAGCAGAACCATGTATAGGTTCGTACATAGAGACTTTATTTGGGTGAATATTCCCGCTTGAAGCCATTCCTAAACTTCCAATAAGAAATGCTGCCTCATCGCTAATGATGTCTCCGAACATATTTCCAGTTACAACTGTTTTATATACGTGTGGTTTTCGGATAAGCCATTGACAAAATGCATCAACATACACATCTTCTTTTTGAATATTAGGATAATCCTCACCTATTTCATGAAAAATTTTACGCCACAATTGGCTGGGTTTTAGAATATTAGCCTTATCCACTGAGGTTATTTTATTATGACCCATTTTTTTTGCAAATTCAAATCCATATGTTATAATACGTTCACAGCCTTTACGGGTATAAAGCATTATATTCTGAGCTTCATCTTCTTTTAAATACCCAATGTTTTTATAAAGACCCTCTGTATTTTCTCTTACAAAATATATATCGATACCATCACCAATAAATTCATCCTTCAAGGGACAACGATCTTTTACGGCGTCATATAATTTAACTGGTCGCAAATTTACGTACAAGTCTAACCATTGCCTAATCCTTAATATAGCATATTCGGCAACGCCTTGTGGTAAACCTGGAATCCCAATCGCTCCAAACAATAATGCATCGGAATTCTTTATGGTTTCAAATGATTTTTTAGGCAAACTATCTCCGTATTTCTCCCATATTGAGCCTCCTGCGGGAGCTTCTTGAAATTCAAATTCAAATTCAGTGTAATCGTTGATAACCTTTAATATTTTAAGACCCTCATCCACAACCTCAGGTCCGATTCCATCACCGGTGCATACCGAGATTACTTTTTTCATGGAATTCTAATCCTTCGTTTAATCTATAAATGAATATTAAGTTCTAAGATTATTAAATTTTAATAGAATTCTGCTAAATTTGTATTTTTTATCTAAATCCTAGAAATTGTTTATTGAATTTTAAATTATTTTTGATATTGAAATGAATTTATTTAGATATTTAATAATTGATTAGATTCAATAAATCTGGATAAAATTATTTAAAATTAAATTTGGTCTGTGCATAAATTCTTTAAAAAAAAAAAATCTCTGATCTAATGGCTCGGTTTATATCACGTGGGCTTTCTTGTAGGACATCGCAATTTTGTCGAGCGGTCGATCTTTGAAAATTTATTAACCCAAACATACTCTATCGAGAAATTTACGCAATCTTTAAATATTTGAACGAAATATTATTATTTAATGGAGTTCATGTTAAAAAATATGAACTTTGCATTAAAAATTATAAAAAATAATATGGAGGAATAAAAAAAATGGCTAAAAAAGTTTTTGCCTGGAGTCCAGTCCGTAAGTTAATGAAAGATAATGGTGCTGAAATGGTTGCTCGAGACGCTGTAGATGCCTTGATTGATTATTTAGAGAAAACTGCGAAAAATGTCACTAATAAAGCTTTAGAAATGACTCGGCATGCTGGAAGAAAAAAGCTCACACTAGAAGATATGGGCTTGGCAATGAAATTGATGTAAGAATTGTAACAATCAACTAATTATTACAAATTCTTTTTTTTTTTAATTTTATAATCTAGGAATTATTTCTATTTATTTTACTTTCAGCTATTTTTCTCTCGTTAATATCTTGCAATATTACTTGTATAAAAGTTTCTTGATCTATCTTTACAGTGTGAGCGTAAATCGTGTTCCAAATTAAATTTCTTTTACTGTCATATAACTGTATATCAATAGGTTCGATTTCTGACTTTTCGAAGAGTTCAACAAATTTCCTATTTAAGAGAGATTTATATTCTTTTGGAACTATGTTAATTAACTCCCGAAAGTTTTGTCCCAATATTTCCTCTCTAAGATATCCATAATCTTCTAATTTGCGATTTATATCCACAATTATTCCATTTTCGTCTAATATTATTACAATGAAAGGAATATATTCAAATAATTGACGATACTTGACTTCTGATTGAATTAATTTTTTTTTAATTTCTTTTTTATCTGAAATATCCTTTGAAAGGAAGAACATCTTATATGTGGAATCTTGACTTTTATAATAATACCCACGAACTTCAAACCATTTATAAGTTCCATCTTTAAGCCTGAATCTTAGCTCCACCTTTCCTTTTCTATCAAATAAATCTCTAAATTGTTGTGGTGTGATTATATCATCGGGATGCATTAAATCAAATGAGTTCTTTCCAATTAAATCGTCTTTGGTATATCCCAAGATTCTTTTATATGTAGACTCATTAATCCAAAGAAAATCAAATTTATTGTTTAACAAAGTAATTAATTCATTTGATCCTTCAAATATAAAATTCAATATATTGTATAGTTGAGGTATCGTTCTCTCTGATCCGTGTTCCATAATTATTATCCCCTTTTTTAAGAAAAAATTCCTTAATATTATAAAATATATCTTGAGTTGTTTGTAATAAAAAAAAAAGTATTCTTTTTTAATTATTTTCTTTAACTGTTCTGTATAAGATATTGACACGAATTAATTTATCGATAATAATTTTTAACAGAATTTTATGAAATCAGAAAAACATTGAAAACTATAAAAAACTAAAGAAAGAATTATATATCATTACAAATTAAAAATTGAAAATATAGTTGAAAATAATAATTTAAGGTGGAAGAAAATGTGGTATTTTCTTAGTCCTCAAATAATGTATGGAGAAGGTGCCTTAGACTTTTTAGAAAATATTTCTGGCGAGAAGTGTTTTATAATCACAGACAAAAATTTGGAAGAATTAGGGTATTTAAAGATATTAACAGATAAATTAGAAAAATTCGGAAAACAATTTAAAGTATTCAACGAAGTTGTTCCAGATCCTCACGAAGATGACATTTTGAAAGCAAGGGAACAGTGTCTATTGTATGAACCTAATCTAATTCTTGGTTTAGGAGGAGGCTCTGTTATAGATACTGCCAGGGCTGTGTGGTTCTTATATGAATTCCCCGAATTAGCTCTTGATGATATACACGTGCTTAATCCAGTAATATATAATATAGGGAAAAAATCAAAATTTATAGCTATCCCAACTACTTCGGGGACTGGAGCAGAAGCAACAAACGTTAGTGTCATCTCTAGATTCGTAAATAATATTTGGATGAAATATTTTTATTTACATAAGAGTTTGATTCCAACTTACGCCTTAGTCGATCCAATTTTTCCGAAAGGAATGCCCCCTAAATTAACTATATATACTGCTTTTGATGCACTGTCGCATGCGATCGAGGGTATGGTTTCTCTTTGGAAAAACGAGTTTAGTTATGCTTTAGGCTTGAAAGCTATAGAACTTATTTTTAAATGGTTGCCTATCGCTTATAAAGATGGCAATAACATGGAAGCGAGAAATTTTCTACATCAAGCAGCAACAATGGCGGGACAAGCTGTAAATAATGGGCAAGTTCATATAGGACATACAATGGGTCATACTTGGGGAGCCGTTTTTCACACTTCGCATGGACAAGCAGTTGGTATTTTTCTATTATACGTCACTCAGTTTGCCTTGAATAATCCCGACGATCGGGAAAAAACCGTTGAAACTTATGCCAAAATGGCAAAACAATTAGGATGGGCTAAATGGGACGATGATGATAAGAAGGCTGCTTATACAGTTATAGATAAAATTAAACAACTACAAAAAGAAGTTGATTTTTCTCATAGGTTAAGTGATTTAGGAATAAGAAAAGAGGATCTTGAAGAAAACTTAGATCAGTTAGTTGGTATATGTTATCAAGATCCTAGTGGAGTTTTAACTCCGAGAACTCCAAGCGGAGAAGATTATAAAAATCTTTACAGGTACGCTTTCGAAGGAAAAGATATTGACTTTTAAATATAATTTTTTTTCTTTATTGTCAGTTAATTATTTAAATCTATAAAATTCTAAGCTGTTAAGTTCGGAGAGTATATTCGAAATTTTACCCATTCTGTATCATATTAAGAAAAGCAGGCCCGGGGGGATGAGTTCTCTCTAGAAGAGCCTTCATAGGATTTGAACCCCCGATTTCTGCTCACCGCCATCCAAAAACGGAGATCTTCAGCTTAGGAGGCTGCCGCCTTATCCAGACTGGGCCACGGGCCTATGATAATAATTAAAATAGTATAATCATATTAAAGCTTACTTTAATAAAAATTTAGGCGAAAATCAGTTTGTATTAGATGTTAAAGGCGCTTCGGTAATATGCTGCTCCACATTCACCACAAAAATATTTATCTTTTATAATAATTGCCTTTTCAAGAGGAATTTCTTTTTGGCAATTCATTACACAGCATTTCACCATTTTTCTCCGATTCTCTGCATCGTTTACTTTTGACATTATATTTTTTATAACCTTTAGTTGTAATAAATAAGATTTTTTTTATTTTTTAAATTCTTTATTTTTCTTTTTCAGATGAGGCAGATGGAGCTGCTATTGCTAAAATTTGGCCAATAATTGCAACTTGTGAAGCTCCTTTAATTTTTCCTCCCGCTATTTTTCTAAGCCATTTTCCAGTACCCCAATTTGCTGCGCTCATTAGAGTTTGCATTGTAGGAAATTTCCAGTAACCCCACCAATAGAGCCTTTTCCTACTTAGATTTTCTTTTGGTTCGGTTCTTATACCTTCGACTGTTATTTGATCCATTTCAACTGTGATTAAAGCAGCCCATTTATCCTCTTCATTATTTAAAAGAACACGAGTGCGTATTCCTTTAATAATATCTTTACATTTTTCCTTATCTTTAACAGAATTTATTATATTATTTATAAAGGCCGCAAAACCTCTGAGCTTTGGTTTTTTTGGTTTTTCGTCAGACATGTTAATTAATTTAAAAGAAATTTTATTTTTAAAATTTGTATTCAAATTCTTTTTATTTTGACCTTTTAATCAATTTACTTGATTTTACAATTTTCTTCTTCTTCTTTTTTTTAGATCTTTAAATTAAAATAATACTCTACCTAAATTAGATCAAAAGGTTTTAATTTTGAATTGTTTTTTAATAATTAGAATTTTTTTCTAAATAATTTATTTTTAGTGTATTTCAAATATGGAACGAAGGATTCAGCAGAAATCTCGTAGACCTATTGATTATTTAAAAGATTCAATAAATAAAGTTATTTTAATAAAGGTTAAAAGGAACCGACTGTTTCGAGGGAAATTAGGAGGATTTGATGAGCATTTAAATTTATATCTTGAGGGCACTTCCCAAATTTTTGAATATCAAGATGAAGATGGGAACATACGTGAAGAACACGAAAATTTAGGGTCAATCGTTGTGCGTGGAGATAACGTTATATTTGTTGATCTGGCACGAAACAACATGCTTTGAGGCCCTCTCCTTAAATCATGAACATGAAATAATCTATTTAAGTTTTTATACCTCTATTCTTTTGTTATTATTAGAGTAATAGAGTATTAAGAAAAGTAGATAATTATATAAATAAAGGTTTATTAGAGAATTGAGCTATATACATCCCGTAGAAAAAATTGGAGGGAAATCCTTTTTAGTTAATCCAAACCTTGGCCATCCATTGATTCTTAGTATAGATCCTGAGCTAAAAAATGATAACTTTGAGATAAATTTGTTATATATTAGCAATATAGAAGATCCTAAAAAATTTGAGAAATATATTACCAAAAAAATAAAACTAATCCCTATTCTCGAATATAAGTGGAAGCTGAAACTAATACTAGAAAAAATAAGAAAAGAAATCGAATTAAAAAAAAAAGAAAAGAAGAAAAGTTTTTGGCAAAGATGGAAGGAAAGAAGGTCTTCAAAAAAAAAGAAAAAATTAAAAACTTCAGAAACAGAGAGTAAAACGCTTCAGTCTGATTTTATTGAAATCGAACTCGAAGACGAAAGATTAAGAAGATTAAAACCACGAGCATTTCGAGGGGATCCAATAATTCCAACGATATGGCAAGTTGAAAATGCCTCTATAACTGCGATTAATGATTTAAACTATGAGGAATATTGTAGCCCGCATGATCACCTATTAAAACATAATATATACAGCAATTTAGACATATTTTTTAAGGTAACAATTAGGTTTGATTTAACAGAAGAAGTGTTAGAATTTTTAAGAAGGCGGAAATTTGTTATGTTTGATATTGTACAAAAAATAGATAACTACAAAAATCGAATAAATTATCATTCAATTGTTATTTCAAAACAAGATTGGGAACACTTTACTTTCATTCACGCAACAGATTTACATATAGCTGAGAGAAATGATAAAATTTACGAAATTATTAAAAAATGGACAAAATTATTCAGCGGAGATTATCTAAATGCTATTACAAAAGAAAAAGATTTTAAAATCGAAAGAGTGGACGAAAAAGAATCACTAAAAGATGATGGAATACATAAACCTTTGAAAAAAAGATTCGTAAATCCGAACAATCAATTTAGACGTTTTATTAAAATAATGAATAGAAAGGTTCTACAGAATGAGTTAGACTTCATAGCTTTAACGGGTGATCTTATTGATTTTTCTTTATTAAGTAAATTTCCAAAAGAACTGAAAATGTTTGACTATAACCACAGTAATTGGAAAACTTTTAAAGAAATTGTGTTAAATTTACCTCAAAAAAAAAGAAAAGGTAATGTTAAAGGGGAAGAATTATTATGCCCTATATTTACAATTCCTGGTAATCACGATTATCGACCTTTCCATTACGATATAAGATGGGCAGGATTGTATAGAAAAATGGGTCTAAAAGCATCCGAGGCACTTGCTTTAAATGATAAGTTGTTAGCTTTACCTGTTTCTGCGATTATAAAGAGTAAAAAATCTTTAAAAGGATATTGGTCGGAGATCAATCCTTCATTAGATTATTTTTTAAAGTTTGGAAAATCCAACTTTATTTTTTTAAACACAGGTTCCGATTCCTTTAAAAATCTTAGTGATTTGATAACAGGTCATCCTTCATTAACAGGACTTAAAAAGAAACAAATCAGCTATTTAGAAAATCTAATTAATAATAAAATCCAACAAGGAGATAATACTTTCCTTTTCCTTCATGGACCAGTAATTAATCCAAAAAAGAAAATAGGCCTTTTTAAAAGGATTAAACATAAATTTGGGAAAAGGATTTCAACAAAAATAGATGAATTTAGAGAATCACTGCTTAAAAAGTTTGGAAAAAAAACATCAAAAATCCGTATTGATAAGAAATTTAACGTGAAATATGGAACTGTTTCATCAAATTGGGAAAAGCTTGTTAAATTTTGTAAAGATTATTGCGTTCTTACTATGACTGGACATACACATACTCTTAAAGAGTTTAGATTAGGAGATCCTGAAAATAAAAAATCAAGAGTATTTGATGCTCCTCCGTTTAGCTTAAAAAAAATAGAAAATCCAGCAGCAATCTTTTTCGATACATATTCAGAGGTTTTTACAAATGCAAAAGACATAGAGAAATTTGGACCCTTTGTAGTTCAAACACCAGCATTAGGACTAGCTGGGTATAGGAGTCCTCGATTGGTTGGTGCTTATAGAGAGATAAAAATTAAGCATGGGAAATTATCTTCTTTCAAGGTTAAATATATCCATAGATGAAGTGGGTTTATATCTCTCAAATTTTGCGTTTAAAACTCTTAATTTAAAATTTTAACGAACATTATAATATTTATAACAAATATATTGTACTTCGTAAAGAATAAAATTCAGGACTGCTAAATTTTTTAATTAAGTTTTTTATTATTATCAAAAAAAGTGATATTACTGTTTATTAAAAATGCTTCTCAGTTTTTTACTAGAAATTTAAAAGAATCCCAATTAGATTTAAGAAAAGTCGGATTGGAATCATTAGAGAAAGCACTAGATGCAGTAATGCCTGAAAATTTAATGGCAAAATCTATTAAAATTCAGAATAATTTTTTAATCATCCAAAAAGATAAATATAATCTGAGTAATTATGAGAAAATATATATTATCGGTGGGGGTAAGGCTACTGCGCAGATGGTTCTCTCTCTCGAGAAAATCTTGATAGAATCTACTAAAATCCAATATGAAGGTATTATAAATATTCCAAAGGGACTAGACATTATTTCAAGTATAACTGGAAAAATTATTTTTAATTACGCTTCACACCCAATTCCAAAGGAGAATGGATTAAGCGGAACTAAATCAATGATGGAAATTATTAAAAAAACTTCAAATAGAGATTTAGTTATTTGTTTAATATCTGGAGGAGGGTCTGCTTTATTACCTTTACCTAAAAAAGGGATTAAAATCAGCGATTTACAAGACGTAAACTCGTTGCTTTTAGCATGTGGAGCGTCAATACACGAAATTAATACTGTTCGAAAGCATTTATCTGATTTTAAAGGGGGTAATCTCGCTAAGAAATTATACAACTCAAGCGGAGCTACGTTAATCTCTTTAATTATATCAGATGTAGTGGGGGACCATCTTGATTCAATTGCTTCTGGACCAACTGTACCAGATAAAAGTACATTCAGCGAAGCTATAGAAATTTTTAAAAAATATAATATCTTTAAAAGTATTCCTGCTTCCGTCAAAAATACTTTAGAGAGGGGAATAAATACTGAAGAATTAGAAAATCCAAAACCCTCTGATATTTGTTTTAATAATGTTCATAATTATTTAATAGGAAGTGTTAGTTCAGCAGCTGAAGAAATAAGATCTTATTTAAGAGAACGGGATTTTGAAGTAGATTATTTTTCTAACGAAATTACAGGGGAAGCACAAGATTTTGGAAGAAAACTATATCAAATACTAAATCAGAAAATAAAAGAAAAAATTAATCAAGATAAAATAGCGTTAATTGGAACAGGTGAATTAACAGTTACAATTAAAGGCAATGGTATTGGAGGAAGAAATCAAGAGATGCTTTTAGCATTTCTAGATTTTATTAAAGAAAAGAGAATTCATAATGATTTTTTAATAATTGCTGCTAATTTAGATGGTATTGAGGGAAACAGCGAAGCAATGGGTGCTCTAGTTGATAATGTTACCTTATCTCAAACCAATAGAAAAAAAATCGATACTAAAAAATATCTAGATAACAATGACTCTAATAGCTTTTTCAAAGCTCTCAAAAGCGAAATAATTTCGGGTCCAACAGGTTGTAATGTAAACGACATTTTAATTATATTAGTAGAGAAATAGAATCTGTAATAATTAATACCTTTTAATTATATGAGTTAATTTTATAATAGATTAGGAGTTAAAATAATGAATATGAATTTAATAAGAACCTGTCCGGCATGTGGGTATAGTTTTAGACCGTTTGATTCACAAAAGAAAGAAAAGATAAAGAGATGTCCAATGTGCGGCTATAAATTTATTGAACCAGACATCTTGCCAGAGAAACTAAAAGATTTTAATAATAAATATATTTAAATGGGATTTTTACACAATTGTCACTTAATCTCTTTTCTTAAAAGAAAGGATTCTACCTAAATTTAAACAAAATAAGCTTTTATTTCATCCTTAAAAGGTTCAAATAAAGTTATGTTTGTAAAATCTTCACCATCATATTTTTGACGGAAATTTTCTAAGATAGGATTTGTTTTTTTAAAAAATTTAAATACAATTTTATCTGGATTTTTTTTTTTCTTCTCAGTTAATCCGTACAAAATCAATGGTTCAGCAGATTTTGATCTTTTAGATTTCAATTCTGACATTTTGAAAATAAATAATATGTTGCCACTTTCTAGATATTCTAAATTATTATTGCTAAAGGCGGTTTCAGCAAATGTACTAATTGCCGATACAAAGGCACCTCTTAGATCCTTCTTAACACCACTTTCCTTTTGAGTAGGAAGCTCTTTAAAGGTATGACTTACGATAGTAAATCCACGAAATATAAATCCAATTTCATAAATTAAGTCTTTCATTAAAATTAGTTTATAATTAAAATGTTGTTCTTATGAAATAAAATAATAATCTTTCTATTTAACTTATAGTTCAAATTCAAATTTTGAATTAGATATATTATTTTAGAATATTTAAAAGACTAAAGAGTCTCCGACATAAATATTTTTATATTGATCAGGAAACTTATTTTTTAATAAATCTATATGTTGTGTGCAATGGGTCGCACCTATAAAATCAATACCTTCTAAGCAACTAAATTTTCGAAATCCATGAAACCCTCCTATTATCGCCTTAATCTTGCCAATAGTTTTCCCCATCGAAATAATTTCGTCTAAGCCTGGATGACAGCAACCCACAACAGCTATTAAATAATCTTCTTCTGTTTTTAAAAATATAGCCTGTTCTTTTAAATAATTTCCTAATTGTCCTGTAGAATATATATTTTGTTCGATTAGAATCTTGTCTGAAACTCCTATAACTCGTGATTTTGGATATTTTCTTCTATATGAAATTAAATTCTCAGTAGGCACATATATTTCTATATTAGAATTTTTATCATATACCCCATCTAAACCCCCAATGTGTTCATAATGATTATGAGAAATTATAACTTTTGATATGTCTGAAATGTCAATATCAAATTGTTCTATATTATGAATTAATGCCTCACTATTACTGCCCGTATCAAATAACAAGTAGTTTTCAGTAAAATTGTTATAAATTAAAACTGAAAATCCAAAATCAGAGATAAATCTATCTTCAATCTTCTTATTATCAAATGCAATTTTGATTTCGAATGAAGCTAAAACGGTTTCCATATAGTGAAAAGTAATATAATTTTATTTATATTATTTACACTTTCTATTGATTATAAACTATTTAAATATATGATATTTTAAGTCGGATTAGTTTCTTGAATGTTCAGCATTTTCGCAAAGGTAACTATCTTTATTTAATATTTCTTATTTTAGTTAATATGGCTGAAATAAATGAAAAATTTGACGATAAAATTAAAGATTTAGAAGAAAATTTACCTTATCTCAAAGGAGAGGTTAACTGTGCTGTCCTCACTTTAACGAGTGTTCTTGAAATTCTTGGCATACCAGAATTACAAAGTTTTTATTATAATAATCTAACTGTTCCACTTGCGGGAGGTTTTGGCGGTTTTAAATCAGAAAAGGGTTGGAAAGGACCATGTGGTGCAGTCTGTGGTGGATGTGCTGCCATAGGAATAATTATAGGCGGGAAAGAAAAACTAAAATTCAGAGATCATATGAAGGTTTATCAAAAAGCAGCGATTTACGCACATAATTTTGAAAAAGAATTTGGAAGTGTTGCTTGTAAGGAGTTATGTGGTACAGATTTTAGCGATTTAAATTCTATCAATGAATATATGGAAAATAAAGTTTGGGAAAAACAATGTTATAAATATGTCGTATTTGGTGTAGATCAAGTAAAAAAGCTGACGTCGTCAGAATTAAAAAGAAAATGGACATAATTCGTAAATAATGTTCTAATATCAAATGCTAAATACTTATATTTTCTTTCTCAATCTATAGTTTTATTAATTGTAAAAAAATTTTTTAAGCATTATTTTATTATAATTACAATTTTAAAATTTAAAAATTTTTAACACAACAATAGAAAAACGGAAAAAACCATGGAAAACGACGAAGAAGGTCGAAAGTGTCCTTACTGTGGTGTTATGTTACAGCGTCCCTATTGGGTACACATTCAATCTAACCATCCTACAGAATATGCCAAAAATGAGACTTGGATACAGCTTTACAAGGATTATAGGTCAATGGGGATGGACACTAGTATGAGTTTAATGGTGATCTCAGAGCTATTTAACCAATCTATCGAAGATGTGAAATCTTATTTAAAAGAGAATCATATCTTATAATTTCCTTATAAATATAAGAATAAAAAGAATAATAAATTAGTCAAAAATTTTATTCAAATTAAATTTTTAATAATTAGTTAAAAGTCCTCTTCTTCCTCTTCTTTTAAAAGGCCAGATTGTTTTAACATATCCTCTATTGAATCTCGTGTTTTTATGATTGATTCGTTCTCATGAAGGTTGAGTTTTTCTAACACATCATCTGAAAATTCCATAAATTTCTTTATAGAGGACGATGAAAAGTCTTTTATTTTTTCTTGAGTTTCTTGCACCCATTCTTTTCCACTCTCACCAAATACATTACCAACGAAGTCCACGAACGCATTATTTATTTTATCTAGAAGTTTCTCTTCTTGTCCTTCCCCTTCTTCATCACTCATTTTTTTTTACCTATTTTCTGATATTTGTATTTTTAAATAAATTCGTATTTTATTAATAATTTTTTCAATTTTATAATTTAAAAAATATCATAAAAATTAATAGAATCAATCACTACATATTCTATCATTATTAAAACATAGAAAAAAGAAAAATAAAAAAGAAGGCTATAAAGTAATGAGCGATGAGAGAAAAAAACTCTGGGAACCTTCAGAGAACTGGATTAAAAACGCCGAAACAACTCGCTTTATTGAATTTGTGAATAAGGAATACGGGCAAAATATTAAAGGGGGTAAGGAATTATATAGATGGTCAGTCGAACATATTCCTGATTTTTGGGCTGCATTATGGGATTTCGCAGGAATTGTTGCTTCTAAAAGGTATGATAAAGTAGTTGAGGATTTAAATGTATACCCAGGAACTAAATGGTTTGTTGGAAGTCATCTTAATTTCGCAGAAAATCTCTTGAAATTTAAGGACGATAAATTGGCTTTTGATTTCCAAGGTGAGACAAAAGTATCTAAACAAATGACCTATGCTGAATTAAATAAAATGGTTGCACGTATAGCAAAACCCCTCCGTGAAATGGGTATTAAAACTGGAGATAGAGTTGTCTCTTATATTCCGAATTTAATTGAAACTCCAATTGCTATGCTTGCTGCTACAAGTATAGGTGCAATTTGGGCATCATGTGGTGCTGAACTTCAGTCCAGTGCGGTTATCGATAGATTTGGGCAAATTGAGCCAAAAGTACTCTTTTCAGTTGATGGGTATTATTATAGGGATAAAGTTTTTAAAATTGGTAAAAATATCAAGGAAGTAGTTGATGCAATCCCATCGATAGAAAAAGTAATTGTTGTTTCGTACATATCCGATGGTAAGCCAGACATTAGTGACATTCCTAAAGCAGTCCATTGGGACGATTTTATATCCAAAGAGGAAGATCCCAGAATTGTGTTTGAACAATTGCCATTTGATCATCCTGTTTACGTTATGTTCTCCTCTGGAACAACAGGAAAACCAAAATGCATGGTTCAAAGTGCTGGCGGCGTTCTTATAAATCACCTAAAAGAACTAATACTCTCAACAGATTTAAAAAGAAACGATGTAATCAACTATATCACCGCGCCCTCATGGATGATGGTATAAGATCACCTTATTCCAGCCAAAATGTGGAACTGGCTTATCAGTGCCTTAGCTGTGGGCGCCACGATATTCTTGTACGAGGGAAATCCGCTATATCCAGATCCATTAAGATTTTTTGAATTAATGGAAAAACACAAGATCACGATATTTGGTACAAGCGCAGCTTATATCCACTACTTAATGGGATTGGGAGTAAAACCAGCTGAAAAGTATGATTTAAGTGCGTTAAGAGAGATTTCACAGACAGCATCTACTCTCTCTCCCGAAGGATTTGAATATGTTTATAGGGAAATTAAAAAAGATCTTTACTTCAATTCAATAAGCGGAGGTACAGACATTAATGGTTGTTTTGCTGGCGCAATCCCCATACTTCCCGTATATTCTGGCGAATTGCAAGGTCGGGCTTTAGCAATGAAGGTTGAATCTTATAACGAAAATGGAGATATCGTTGAGAATGAACAAGCTGAACTTGTATGTGAGGCACCAGCGCCTTCAATGCCGATATATTTCTGGGAAGATGATGATAAAATGACAAAATATAATGCTGCTTATTTTGATTTTTATAAGGATAAAGGCAAAAATGTATGGAGGCATGGAGACTACATCGTAATTCATAGCGATACGGGCGGCATTACTTTTTGGGGTAGATCAGATGCGGTGCTTAAACCAAGCGGAGTGCGAATCGGTACTGCAGAAATCTATAATGTTATCGAACAACTTCCTGAAATTAGTGATTCATTAGTGATAGGACAGAAATTTGCTGGAGATATCCGAATCATTATGTTTGTGCTTTTGAATGAAGGTTACGAACTAACTGATGATCTTAAAGTTAAAATAAAGCAAATATTACGAGAAAAGACCTCGCCAAGGCATGTTCCTAAGCTAATCTTCCAAGCTCCTCCAGATGGCATCCCATACACTTTCAGCAACAAAAAGGTTGAAATTGCTGTTACCAAAATCATCCATGGCATGTCTGTAGCCAATCGAGGCGCTCTCAGAAACCCAAACTCCCTGGATTTCTATGAAGAAATAAAAGATGACTTAAAATAGCAAAATTAATTTAATTTTTTTACTTTTTTCTTAGAATTTTTTTTCAACAATCAAAATCAATAAGTTATTTCAAAAATAAAAAAAAAAGATAAGGTTCGATAATAATCGTAAAAAGAGATTTTTACTAATTTTTATTTACTACTTATTTATTATTATTTTTTTTTGGATTTATAATGATTCTTAATATTAAATGCGAAAACCGCCTCTACCGTATGGGCTAGGAGGGGCTTTTTCGGTAACGACAACATTACTCGCTTGTGGTCCTTTTTGACCCTCAACAATATCAAATTCTACCTTGTCATTTTCATTAAGTGTTTTATACTCATCATCTCTGCCACTTAATGCGGTGTAATGGACAAATACATCGGTCCCCTCACTAGAACTTATAAATCCATAGCCTTTTCGGCTATTAAACCATTTTACTGTTCCTTTTACCAATTTTAAAACCAATTTTTAAATTTTAAAAAAATGCTACTGTTCTAAAAGAACTATTTAATATAAAAATCCAATGATAATAAACTTATTACTTTTTTGAGAAAAAACTAAGATAATTATTTTTTTATTCTTATATTTATATCATTGTATTATTAGAGAAAAATTCAAAATTTGGTGAATTTAAGTTGGCGAAAATGACCTCACGAGAAAGAGTTAATTCCGCTATAAACCATAAGGAACCAGATATGGTACCCATTGACCTTGGCTCAACAGAAACAACGGGAATATCAGCAATCGCTTATCATAATTTAAAAAAGCTCTTAGGGATGAGAAGTGGACAAACACGTATATACGACATTACTCAACAGCTTGCTCAACCTGAAGATGAAATTCTTGACCGCTTTAAAGTTGATACCGTTCATTTAGGACGATTCTTTAACGATAATGAGGATGATTGGTATGATATCGAAGTAAATGGTATTCCTGCACAGTTTCCTTCATGGTTTTCACCCAAACACAATGAAGATGGCTCGATGGAAGTAGTTCATCCTGATGGAACGGTTTTAGCAAGAATGTCAGAAGCAGCATTAGTTTTTGATCAAACATTTTGGCCTTGTTATAATAAATATCCAGAGAATATAAGCGGATTTTTGCAAGCGTTAACTAAATATCAAGGATTTGCATTAGTTACAACTCCTTTTGATAAATTAAATCAAAAAGGTTTTTGGCGAAAGTTAAGAAAAGAAACAATTGAGCATAAGAAAACAACAGATAGAGCTCTTATTTTACATATGGGATTAAGTCTTTTTGAATTTGGGACTGGTATGCGACGAATGGATAAATTCTTAATTGATATAATTCGACGCCCAAATAAGGTTGAGAAATTCTTAGATATCGTATTAGAGTTTAATTTTGCTGCACTTTCGCTAGTTTGTAAATACCTTGGAGATCTTGTTGATGTTATTGGTATAGGTGACGATCTTGGTGAAAATAAAGGACCTTTTATGAATCCAAAAGCATATCGCAAGATCTTTAAACCGCGTCATGAAAGTATGTGCGATTACATTAAAAATCATTCTAATATGAAAATCTTTTTCCACAGCTGTGGTTCTATTGTTCCTTTTATTTACGATTTTATTGAAATTGGTATTGATATATTAAATCCGGTCCAGATTAACGCGAAAGGGATGGAGCCTAAGTTTTTAAAAGAGGAATTTGGAGGGGATATTACATTTTGGGGTGGTGGAGCGGATACGAGAAATGTAATTACCCGAAAATCTCCTGAGGATGTAAAAAAACATGTTACAGAATTACTCGAAATATTTGCTCCTGGTGGAGGTTATATTTGGAATACGGTTCATAATATCTTACCAGATGTTCCCCCTGAAAATATTGTAGCAATGTTTGAAGCACTTCATGAATATAATGAAAAGATATAATTAATTTTGGAATATTAGCAACTTTTTAATTAGGGTACGAGGTTTTAAAGAAATATTTGCCGGAATTAATCTCTAAACATAAAGTTTTATTTTCATAACTCGAGATTTTAATTTCCTTAGATTCTTGAATAGGTTTTTCATTTTCATAAGTGTTTTCTACACTTTCAGCAGGTAAATATACAGTTGCGGTTGTATTAGTTGGAATTGAGACTTCAAGATTAAAGATCCTATTCTCAATGTCCCAATTTATGATAATTTGACCATGAATGGATTCATAACAACCTTTAGCCCAGGTTAATGGATCTCCTGGCATAGGTTTGATTATAATATGGTTATATCCAGGGCGATTCTCATCAAGGTTAATACCTAAGATAACTCTAAAAATCCATTCGCCAATGGATCCAATCGAATAATGATTAAATGAATTCATTTTTGTATCATAAAATCCACGTCCTTTTATAAAACTATCCCAATGTTCCCACATTGTCGTAGCACCTTGGTCAATCATAAAGAACCATGATGGAAATCGTCTACTAAACATTAACTTGTATGCTTTTTCATTATAACCAGCCTTCGTTAACTCGAGCATCAATGGAAGAGTTGAACAAAAACCTGTTGATAATCTCCCTTCATATCTCTCAATTCCCTCCACCATTTTGCGTGCTAATTTAGGACGTAGATCTTCTGGTATTAGATTAAAGTGGAGTGCTAATGCATAACCTGCTTGTGTATCTCCTGTTATTCGACCAGTTTCTTTAACATACCTCTTAGTAAATTTATCTCTAATTTGTTTTGCTAAATTCGAATATTTAATTGAATCTTCTTCTAGACCGAGAACGCTAGCCATCTTTGATAATATACTAGCGGAATTGGCAAAATATGCTGTTGCAAATATTCTAAAAGGAATTGTTGCACCAATTCTCGGATAATCTTCTGAGATAATAGTATCTCCATTCAACCAGTCACCATAATGCATTCCAGTAGATCTCAACCAGAGTAACGACTTATTTCTTGAATGTATAAAGTCTACGAATTTTTTTGCTGAATTATAATGCATGTTAATAATTCGTTTATCTTTATAATTTAAATATAATTTCCACGGTAAAATTAAACCACAATCCGACCAAGCAGCAGCACCAAATTGCTCATTAGTAATTTCCTTATATACAGGTGGATATGGAACATAAATAGGAAACATTCCGTCTTCTCTTTGGCAATCCCTAATATCCTGTATCCATTTTGTATAAAATGCTCCCATTCCCATATTATAAATAGATGTTTGGCAAAACACTTGAGCATCACCCATCCAACCCATTCTCTCATCTCTTTGAGGGCAATCTGTAGGTATACTTATAAGATTATCTCGCTGTGTCCATAATATGTTGTTCCATAAGATATTAAGAGTAGCATCGGAGCTTTCAAATTCTCCAACAACTTTACAATCAGAACTAATAACACAACCAATAAGGAAATTAAGATCAGGTTTTACACCCATTTTTAATCCAGTAACTTCAACAAATTGAAATCCATGATAAGTAAAATGTGGATTGAATTCCCTTGTATCATTACCATTAAGAATAAACTTATCAGTTGCTTTAGCATCTCGTAAATTATCTACATAAAGCGTTCCATCTTCATTGAGCATTTCTGCATGCCTTAAGGTAATTGTAGCATCAGGCTCGCATAATGAGCTATTTACTCTAATTTTACACCAACCAGCAATATTTTGTCCCAAGTCAAATATAAAAACTTCCGGTTTTATCTCATTTATAGAAACAGGAGTAATTTCCTTTACAATTCTAATCGGTTCATTCAACTGTGCAACCAGTTCGATATTTATTGACTCATCAACTATTACATTTGACCAATTTGAATCATTGTATCTTGGAGCATTCCATCCAAGCTTCTCTTTCTGAGCATCGTAGATTTCGCCAATGAAATGATCGGACATGCGTATAGGACCTTCTTTGGATATTTTCCAATCTGATTCTGAAAGAATTTCTTTAATAGAACCATCAGATAATTCTACTGACATTTGCAAAATTAAACGAAGATTTTCTCCATAACAAGTATGAGGAATATCACTACCCGGACCAAGATTTCCTCTATACCACCCATCTCCAAGAACTGCCCCTATTACATTTTCTCCTTTAATTATAAAATTGCTTACTTCATATGTTTGATACTGAACTCTTTTAGTGTAATCAGTCCATTCTGGTGCTAAAATGTGATCTCCAATACGTTTTCCATTGAGGAAAAGTTCATAATGCCCTAATGCAGTAACATAAATAAATGCGTTTTTAATGGGCTTTTCAATTGAAAAAGATTTGCGTATAAGTGGTGAGGAATAATATTTACGCTCTCGATCCTCAATATTTATTGGCTCCTTAATAGGGGGCAAACCAATCCACTTTGCCTTCCAATCTGAATCATGAAGCAAACCCATTGTCCACATTGCCGATTGACTCCACTCTGAAGGAATATCATTTTTATCCCATACCATTACTTTCCAATAACAACACATCTTAGACTTGAGTGGCGTTCCATCATAACTTATATGGATTGTTTGATTAGACAAAACTTTTTCAGTATCCCATAAATCTCCTTTATTATTATCTAATAAATCCTTTTTGCTTGATGCTACAATTCGATAAGCTGTTTGACATTGACCACGTTCATCAGAATCTATAATCCAACTTAGGCGTGGAGTCTTTACATCTATACCTAATGGATTTACGAGATATTCGCACCTTAAATTATTTATAACTAAAGAATGGGTCATTTACTTCATTTCATCCAAAATTAAAATTTAATAAAACCTACTTATACAAACACATATTTATAGTTATTTGATTTAGTTTTTACGTTTCATTAAAGCGTAGTTTGCTAAATGAGAAATGGGTTTTCCTCTAATTTCTATTGTTTTTAATATTTCTATATTGAAAAAAGGACTAAAAAGTTCTTTTAATTCATTTTCAGACGAAAAATACAAAACAGTCCCCAGAGGGGTTTTTCTATATTTCCCTTGGCCTCCAAGACAAGGATCATTTTCGCTAGAAAAACTAAAATAAATAAAATAATCTTAATTTTTTTAGTTATTAAAATTTAATTAGAGCTTAAAAATGGTAAAAAATTACAATACAACTCCTAAAATAAAGGAAGGATGGTCGGGACCTGGTCGTCGTGATGATGTAATAACACATTTCAAACCTGAATATGATGGTTTACATATTGACTTGACAAAGAAAGGCTATTTTGAATGGTGGTATTTTGACGCTCGTCTTGAAGGAGGTTATACAGCAGTAGGATTTTTTCGAGCAGCTCATGAGCGAACTGGTAAAACAGCAGTCGAAATCGTAATATATAAGCCTAATGGAGAGAGATTGCAAAAATTTGTCAAATATAAACGATCAGATATGACTGTTTCTCGTGAGAAGGCGGATATGAATATAGGTCATAATTATATAAAAGTTGATTATTCAAATGCAGACTTACCTATTTATGAAGTTTTTTTAGACGAGGATGGTTTAGGTTTTAATTTGAAATTTACTGCTAAAGTTCATGGTTGGATACCTGGAAATGGGAGCACACAATTCGGAAATAAAGGTTATTTTGCTTGGTGTGTGCCTTTTCCTAGAGCTGATGTAGAAGGGCATATTTGGATTGGCGAAAATCGTATGCCTGTAAAGGGAATTGGTTATCATGACCATAATTGGGGCAATATTAATATGCCTAGATATTTAGAGTATTGGTATTGGGGTCGCTTATACTCTGAGAATTTTACAATGGTCTATGCATATATAAAATGCAATAAAAAAATGGAGGATTATGCAATAAAAGTGCTCATGCTCGCGAAAAATGAGGATATTATTCACAGTACTGGTGAATATGAGCTCATACAGGAAAATTTTATTTATGATACTAAAGCTGCAAATAAATATCCAAAATCTTTAACATTTAAAATGGATAAGCAACTTGAGATCTATCTTCATGTCCAAGAAATTATCGATTCTGGAAATATTTTAGAACTCTTTAATGTAAACTCTGTTATACGTTTTATTGTGAAATATATTTTGAGACTTAATCCTGGCTACTTTAGATTCAATTCTAACTTCAAATTAAATGTAGCTCTTGAAGGAAAGTCTTATCAAGAGCAAGGAAATATGCTCCATGAAATGGTTATTTTAAGTTAAAAATTATCTCAATTCTTTCTTAGATCTTCTCAAGGATAGTGGCAGCACCTTGACCACCGCCTACGCAAGCAGTAGCAAGCCCATATTTTGCGTCTTCAACTTGCAGAATACGTGCAAGCGTTCCAATCAATCTTACTCCTGTTGCCCCAAGAGGATGTCCAAGAGCTATTGCCCCCCCCTTTATATTGATCTTCTCATGTGGAATATTAAGGACTTTACTGGCGTATAAAGGAACAATTGCAAAAGCTTCATTTATTTCCCAGAAATCTATATCACCAACTTGCAATCCTCCTCTTTGAAGGGCTTTTTTACTAGCTGGAACCGGTCCACTTCCCATAATTCCTGGATTAACACCAGCCCAGGACATTGATAGTATCTTAGCTATCGGTTTGATTCCCATTTCTTCGGCACGAGCTCTTGACATTAGAACACAACAACCAGCTCCTGCGTTTAAAGGTGAACTATTTCCAGCAGTAATTTGCGGATCTTTGTTAATACTTTTTGAAACCAACCGGAGTTTGCTCATAATCTCCATTGTAGATCCAGCACGCATAGATTGATCATATTTAATCATTTTTTTAGTGCCATCTGGAAGAGCACCCTCAATTGGAAGGATTTCTTCATCAAAAAATCCTTCATCCCGCGCTTTTATTGCTCTCTCGTGAGAAGCAATGCTCCAATTATCCATATCTGTCCTTTTTATATCTGGGTTTTGTTCCCATAATTGTTGAGCTGTTTGAATCATAGAGTATCCCGTATTTAAATCATATTTTGCATGATTTGGAAACTTTTCTTTATCACCAAGTTCCGTATGGCGGATTGTTAAATCGGTACCGCGAGGAATTCGTGTCATATGTTCCATTCCGCCAGCAATAATTATTTCAGAATTTCCAGTCATTATCTCCATTGCGCCCATATGTACGCTTGACATGCTTGATGCGCATTGTCTATCCAAGCCTATAGCTGCTATAGTTTCAGGGAGTTCTGCTAAAAATATTATATGTCGTCCGCCATAGAGAAAATTTTCTTTAACTTGATTAGCACACCCAATTATAACTTCGTCAATTTCAGAGGATTCGAACTTTGAACGCGCTACTATTTCTTTAATGACTATAGCTAATAATTTATCAGCAGGAATCTCGTGGAAAATATCCCGTTCAGGTTCAGCAGGTCTACTACGGGATATAGGAGTCCGTAAATAATCTACTATTACAACTTCTCTTAATTCTGACATTTTTTGATCATATCTGGTTATTATTGATTTTAAAGGAAATTTTAACTATAATAATAATTATATTTCATTAAAATTCTATAAATAATTGACCATTATGAAAAAACTTAGCAAAAATTTGTGTTTTTTATGGAAAAAGTTGCTATTATTGGAGTAGGACATACAAAATTCGGTAGATTAGATGACAAAGATTTATTGGATTTACTATGCGATGCATCATTAGAAGCTATTGAAAATTCAAACTCAAACGATAAAGAATTTGGTTCTGTTTATGTTGGTGCTATGTGTCCCGAAATTTTAAGCCATGTGACAGGATTAGCCAGTGCATTGGTGGATAGACTCAGTTTAATTCCTGCCGCTGCTGATCACATAAAAAATGGACCTGCCAGTGGTGGTTCTGCTGTAAAAGCGGGTTTCCAAGCAATTGCCTCTGGGATGAGTAATATAGTCTTAGTTGTTGGTGGTGAGAAAATGACCCACATTAAAACTCCTGGATTTATTACTTCGACTATTGCGACTATTACTCATCACCAAGCAGAGCGTCGTCATGGAATCTCACTGCCCTCCTTAGCAGGGCTTTTAACCCGCATCTATCTTAAAAAATATAATGCAAAAATGGAGTGGCTTTCGGATATTGCTATTAAAAATCATAAGAATGGAGAATTAAACCCAAATGCACATTTTCAAAGAAGCATTTATAGTTACATGGAAAGTGCCATTAAAAAAGGAAAGGGCCAATGGGAAAATGTCTACGAATTTCTTGAAGATAATAACACTAATCCAATAATAGCTGATCCATTGAGATTATTTCATGCTTGTCCCATCTCTGATGGAGCTGCGGCTCTAGTATTATCTAATGCTAATATAGCTAAAAAATATTGTGACAGTCCTGTTTTGATTTCGGGGATTGGACAAGCAACTGATACACAAATAGTTTATGAACGAGAAGATATTACTGTCTTAAAGGCTTTAAAGATTTGCTCTAATCAAGCTTACAAGATGGCAAAAAAGAGTCCCAAAGATATTAATGTTGCGGAACTTCATGATGCATTCGAAATTCTTGAAGCTGTACAGAGCGAAGATATTGGATTTTTCAAGAAAGGAGAAGGAGCAAAAGCGGCACATGAAGGTTTAACAGAAATTGGCGGAAAAATACCTATCAACCCTTCAGGCGGTTTAAAGGCAAGAGGTCACCCACTTGGGGCAACTGGAGTTGCTCAAGTTGTAGAATTAGTATTACAATTACGAGGGGATGCGGGCAAACGGCAAGTTGCAGATGCAAAAACGGGTATTACTTGTAATTTTGGTGGATTTGGGAATAATATTGTATCAATTTTAGTCGAGAGGATGTGAGATTAATGAACCATGAAGATAAAATAGAATGGAAAAAATGTAATAAATGTGGATTTTTACAATATCCCACACATTTACGATGTTTAAAATGTAAAAATAAGGAATTTACACAGTTAAAAGTCTCAGGTGTTTGCAAATTATTGACTTATACTATTTTAAATGCACCTCCCGCAGAATTTAGAGAGCAAAAATCACTTGCGCTAGGAATTGTAGAATTCGAAAATGGAATAAAGGCATTAGGACAAATTACTATAAGAGAAAATCTTGAAATTGGAATGAAATTAAAACCTATTTATAAAAAAATCTGTGAAAATATGGATGATAATGAAGTGTATGCTCACATTTTTGAACCAATTTAATAAATTAAAAAGGAGGATATAGTTATTATGTTTTCTTATGAAGAATTAGAAAAGATTAAAGATAAACGGAAAGAATGGGAAGAAAAAATTCTAACTAAATTTATAGAGCGGGGTGAAAGAAAAGAAAAATTCGAGACTCCCTCAGGAATTCACTTAAAACAAGTATATGGACCAGAGGATATTGGATATATTAATTATTTAAAAGATCTTGGATTTCCTGGAGATCCACCCTTCACCCGAGGCGTTTATCCAAACATGTACCGCGGTAGAATTTGGACGATGAGGCAGTATGGTGGCTTTGGAGATGCTACCCAAACTAATGAAAGGTTCAAATATTTAATATCACAAGGGCAAAAGGGACTTTCAATAGCATTTGATTTACCAACTCAAATGGGATATAATTCAGATAATAATATTTGTTTAGGTGAAGTAGGCAGAGTTGGAGTCACTGTTAATTCCTTAAAAGATTTTGAAAAAGTTTTTAAAGGTATTCCCTTGGATAAAGTTTCAACGAGTATGACAATAAATGCGCCAACTTCTATTCTTTTAGCAATGTATATTGCAGTGGGAGAGAAGCAAGGCATCTCTCCTGAAAAATTAATAGGTACGGTTCAAAACGATATTTTAAAGGAATATATTGCTAGAGGAACATACATATTCCCGCCTAAACCCTCTTTAAGGTTAACAGCGGATGTTATAGAATATTGTTCAAAATATCTGCCAAGATTTAATACAATAAGTATAAGCGGATATCATATGCGTGAAGCTGGAGCGAATGCCATTCAAGAAATTGCATTTACTATAGCTGACGGTATTGCCTATGTTGAGGAGGTTCTTAATCGTGGAATTGATATAGATGATTTTGCACCGAGATTATCATTCTTTTTTACAACTCATAATCATTTTTTTGAAGAAATTGCAAAATTAAGGGCTGCAAGAAGATTATGGGCTAAAATCATGAAAGAAAGATTTAATACCAAGACCCCAAATTCGCTAAGATTAAGATTTCATACTCAAACCGCTGGAGTAACATTAACAGCTCAGCAACCACAAGTAAATATAATCCGTGTTGCGCTTCAAGCTTTAGCAGCAGTTCTTGGTGGTACACAATCGCTGCATACTTGTGGAGCAGATGAAGCTTTAGCTATACCAACTGAAGACTCCGTTAGATTATCGTTAAGAACTCAGCAAGTTCTTGCATATGAATCGGGAGTGACTGAAGTTGTAGACCCACTCGGAGGTTCATATTATGTGGAATACTTAACTAAAGAATTAGTAAAAAAAGCTATAGAATATATTGAAAAAATAGATAAAATGGGTGGTATGCCAATAGCTATTGAAAAGGGTTATATTCAGAGGGAAATTCAAAATAGTGCTTACTTATACCAAAAAAGAATAGAAGATGCCATTGATAAAGTGATTGGTGTGAACACTTTTTGCACCGACGAGGAGTGTAGAATAGATACATTTAAGAGAAGTGAAGAAGTTGAAAATAAGATAATAGAATCTTTAAAATCTCTAAAGAAAGATAGAAATGAAAGAGTGGTTAGAGAAAAATTAAAGAAATTAAAGAAAATTGCACGCTCATCTGAAAATATAATGCCAATAATGATTGAAACCGTCAAAACCTATGCTACAATTCAAGAGATTTGCGACATCTTAAGAGAAACATTCGGAGAATACCGAAGTCCTCATTTTTTTTAAATAATTCCTAATTTTTTATCTTTCTCTTATAATTTGAGATTTTTGATAATAAAGGTAAAAACTCAAAAGGATCTCCGAATACAGGGACTTTATTTTTAGATAACTTTTTAAAAAGTCTATCCCAATCTTCAGGACAATTAATTCGTTTTATGATTGGAATTAGGGGTTTTTTATATTTATAACCTAAGGTTAGTGCCTCAATCATTTTATTTTCATATGATTGATCTAATCTAGTCCTAAAGGATAAATCACTGTTGAAATAATAACTGGGCAAATCTACTATTAAACCATCTATTTTTTTATCTTGTAGAACTAGCTCTATAATCGTATAAATGGCTTCACTATTGAAAACTTGAGCAGAAACATCTAATGGATTTTTAGAACTTGTCCCAAGTGAATAAAAGTGTGATGTTATTTGTTTTTGAATGTCAGGACTGAAAGGAGGGACATTCATTCCCTCTTTTTCAATCAGGTCAGCCAATATAACTCCATAACCCCCACTACTGCTAAGAAGTGCGAGATTATTTAGTTCAAAAAGACCATATGATTTTATTAAATAAGCTAAAGATATTATTTGTTCAATGGAATCTATTTCAATTATGTTAAATTGTTCAAAAACGGCTCTCCAAATCTTATTTTCTCCTGAAATTGTAGCTGTATGAGTTTTTGCGGCAATTGAGCCAGTTTCAGTTTGACCGCCTCTAACAATTGCTATAGGCTTTTTATTTTGTTTAAGAACTTTTTTTAATTCATTTCCTCTTTCCTTTTTAATTCCCTCAATATAACATAGGATGATCTTAGTTTCTGGGTCGTTACTTAAAAAATAAAGTAAATCAACAAAATCTAAATCAGCACCGTTTCCGAAAGAAAATACCTTACTGAAATGCATTCCTAACTGATTTGCGTCATAAATTACTAAATTACATAATCCTCCAGATTGTGCTATAAATGAGATATCGCCGCTTTCAGCCGAAAATCTAGGTCTCCACGCAATACCTAATTTGGGATAATACAGGCCTAATCCATTAGGACCTAGCAATCGAACTTTATTTTTAGCCCTTCTTAGTAATTCTTTCTCTAATTCTAAGCCTTCTTTTGTCCCCGAGTCTGAAAATTCTGCAGTAAAAACACTAGCTAATTTTACGCCTTTTTCAACGCATTCATCCATTACTTCTAAAATTTTTGAGGGTGGAACAGCAATAAAAACAAAATCAACTTCACCAGGAATATTCCTTAATGAAGGATAAATACAATTTTTATCGAATTCAGGAATTTCTTTTATTGCTGGATTTACAGCATAAAGCATTCCTTTAAAATTTTCTTGATGATTTTTTAAAAAGAAGAATCCTCGTTTTTCTGAAGTGCCGATAACGGCCATTGATTTAATATCATTAATAAAAGAAATATCTTTTACATCCATATCAGAAAGCTCAAAATGCGTAATTTAAATTAAAAGCTAAATCATTAAATAATATTTAATACATAAAGATTTAATTATTTAATGTGCTTAACACATTAGGTTATAATTTGACTAAATTTGTATAGCTTATATTAAGTTAAAAAAAATAGAATAAGTGATTTTCTTGACCGAAAATGATAAAAAAATTAAAAAACGGTCCGAAAGGATGATTAAATTATTTAATGCTGTAAGAGGAAAAAATGTAGGTGAAGTTCCTGGACCCATTCCTCCTTTTTCAAAATGGTTGAATGGTTCAATTATTTACGTAAAAAGGGGTGAACTCGAGTTAGAATTCGAAATTAGGCCCGAATGGGCTAATCCAACTGGATTGCTTCATGGAGGAATGCAGTGTGGATTGATGGATGATACAATTGGCATGATGACGGCAACTTTAGGGTATGAAGGTTTTTTAATAACAATCGATTTTCACGTAGATTATTTAGGAAAAGTTAAAGTTGGCGAAAAAATTCGCGTGAAAGGAAAACTCGTTCGAGAAGGTCGAAATATTATTCATACCGCATCAGAGATATATAATATGGATGGGAAATTGATTGCTTTGGGAAATGCTAACTTACTAAAAACCAAATTCACGCCTGAGTATGTTAAAGCAATTGATAGTTTTGATGAGAAGAATTTATGAAATTTGGCAAATTATCTTTACATTAATAATTTATCACAATATTTAAAAAACTGAACTATATTAATTATTACGAAACTGTAAGAAATTAAATGTAAGGATTTTGAAATTTTGAGTTCTAACAATACTACTTATAGCGAGTCTGAAATCGTTAAAAAATTGATTTGGGGATCACATTTTTGTTATTTTTATAATAACAAATACGAATTAGTTAATTTTTTGGTACATTATTTTAAAGCAGGCTTGGAAAATAACGAATTTTGCATTTGGGTTATTTCAGAAGATTTAACTCCTGATTTTGCTATAAATGCCTTAAGAGAAGCTGTAATTGATTTTGATGACTATTTAAAAAAAGGGCAAATAAAGATTTTGCCTTATACAAAATGGTATTTAAAAGAAAAAGTATTTACTCTTGAAAAAGTTATTGAAAGGGCGACATATTATCTTAATCATGCATTAACTAATGGATATAGTGGTTTAAGAGCAACAGGCGATATTCGTTGGTTAGATAAAAACGATTTAGAGCGTTTCATTGATTACGAAATTCATGTAAATAATATCATTGGAGATTATAAGATGAAAGCAAGTTGTACTTATCCAATCAGTAGATTTAATAAATTTGAACTTTTAGACATTGCAAATTCTCATCAATTTGTACTTACTAAAAGCAATGGAAGTTATAAAATAATTGAAAATATTGATTCTGAACGAATTAATAAAGAGAAGGAGTTAATTAAATCTAACATACAAAAGATACAATATTTATTAAATTCAATACAAGGATATGCTGAAGTTGCGATGATGAAAATAAAGAAGGAGAATCCTACATATAAGTACTTAAAGAAAATAAATAGATCTACAGAATCGGCATCTGATTTAACCAAAAAAATGCTTAGTCATAAATAAAGTTGTTTGTTAAAATCACTGATTTCTTCGAGCCTTTTTTACAGCTGTAATGATGGATTTAGGATATCGAGACGATTAATCATTTTCTTTTAAATTCTGTTTAACTAATTCTACAAATAAGGCAATAAATTTAAAATATAAAGTAAAAAGCTTAAAATCTTTAGTAAAATATATTTAATAATTATAATTTACAAAGTAAAATATTTCAAACAAATAATAGAGATTTCACAAAAATGTTGACTAAAGAACAAGTTGATGATGTTTTAAAAAATAGCTGTGTCAATCTTCGATTCCATGCAAGAGGTGGACAAGGAGGTGTTACTGCTTCTAATTTATGCGTAGAAGCATTCAAAGGTCGCGGAGTTTGCCAGCCTAAATTTGGAGCGGAACGAGCGGGGAGTCCAACCGAAAGTTATGTTCGTCTTTCGTTTAATTATGATTTAATAAGGTCAAACGAACAAGTTTATGGTCCCCATTTTGTTTCTGTATTAGATCCTTCTTTACTTACAGAAGTGAATGTTACTGCTGGCATGCCTCAAGGTGGTTGGTTAATTATAAATACTGTCATGAATCAATTAGAAATCCAAGATGTCGTTAAAAGAAAGGATTTAAACATCGCTACTATCGATGCAACCAGAATTGCTTTGGATATTTTAGGCAAAAATATAACAAATACAATCATTCTAGGAGCTTTAATTAGAGTTTCTCACCTGTTCTCTCTTGAGGATTTATCAGATGCTATTATGAGACGATTTAAAGGTGAAATAGCTGGAAAAAACATTGCCGCAATTAAACAAGCTATTGAAGAAACATGTTTATATGAAATTAGTGCCGAACTTGACTTTTCAAAAGATACAAAAGTCCCTTGGCAACAAGTTGAGCTAGGTTTGCCGGGATATAAAGAAGTAGACAAGGCCGGAGTATGGTATTGCGATGAAAAAGTTATCAAAGTCGGAAGTGATCAAGTTAACACAGGGTCTTGGGGAGAATGGGAAATGATTTGGGACAAAGAAAAATGTACGGATTGTGCTCAATGTTGGTTTATTTGTCCTGATTTTGCGATTTTGAGAGAAAAAGGAGATGATGGTTTATATCATATGGCTGGAATTGATGCATATCATTGTAAATCATGTCAAAATTGCTTGGAAATCTGTCCCGTTGATGCTATTAGTAAAAAATTAAAGACAGGACCGGCTTCTTGTGCAGCACCTGAAGAAAGTGGAGGTAGTTAAAAATGTCAATAGAACCAATGAAAATATTTTTCAAAGAAATAAAAGAGCCTACTGAAACCACAATGATAGGAAATTATGCTGTTGCGGGTGGTGTTACTCAAACAGATCCAGATGTAATTTGTGCTTTTCCAATTACACCGCAAACTCAATCAGTAGAAGGATTATCGGATGTGGTACATCAAGGAAGACTAAAAGCGGCATTTGTAAATGTTGAGTCTGAATTAGCTGCAATAAGTTATTCAACAGCTGCATGTGCTGCGGGGGCTAGAACATTTACTGCAACAGCTTCTCAAGGATACTTATTAATGACTGAGGGACTACCTATGGCTGTAGGATGGAGAGTCCCTCTTACTATGATGATCTCAGCGAGAGCATTTAACTCTCCAAATTTATCAATTTGGAATAGTTGGGAATTTACTATGACTAACTCTGAACTCGGATGGAACTGCATTGTATCTGAAAATGTCCAAGAGACGTATGATGCTGCGATTCTTTCTGTAATGATATCAGAGGATTCCTTATTTCCAACGATGTTTGTTCATGATGGTTTTATAATATCTCACTCTGTTCAGAATTTAACTCTCATTCCTGACGAAGTAGTTAGAAATCTGACACCAAAGAAAAAAAGACAAACGATTAATATAGAACAGCCTGGAACGTGGGGCGGAATTGTCACTCCTAGCTTCTTTATGGAGGGAAGAATGAATCTGGAAGAAGCAAAAACGCCCGTTTTAGGTATAATAGACGATGTTTATAAAAGATTTGAAAAGGTTACGGGTAGAGAATACAAATCAATTAGGACTTTCAATTTAGACAATCCAGCAAAAACAGCTTTTATAACAATGGGCTCCATGTGTGGAAATATAATAAGTTATATGACGAAACATAAAGATGTGGGTCTTATTAAAATAAAAACATATCGTCCTTTTCCAACCGAAGAATTACAAAAAATCATTCAAGATCACAATATAGAGAAGTTAATCATTTTAGAGAAGTCAGATTCTTTAAATGGATTATTGCCTCCTTTTTCAATGACAATTGCGTCAGCATTATATCCGCTAGGAACAATATTTAGAAGTTTTATAGTAGGATTAGGGGGTAGAGATGTTACAAGAGACGAATTTGATATAGCTAAAAAGAAGATGGAAAATGTAACAGATATGAAAGGTCCTCTTTATTCATATTTAGGTGTGAGAGAAACAAAAGAGAAAATTCATGGGGTGGATAAATAAAAATGTCGAAACCAGAAAGAAATACTATTAAAATAGATGATTTATTAGCCAGAGATGGCAAATGTAATGTGTTATATCTAAATTACGACAATGAAGCTTTTATGAATACGGGGATTCAAGAATCTGGCGGAACTCCTCCTTTTGCCTCAACGACCACAGGTCCCGCAGGAGAGAAAATCCCCGGTAAAGTTGGTGTGAAACAGGATTTAGTGACTCCATTTGGATTTTATGGTACAAAATCTACTTTTTTAGCAACAGTAAACCCTGCTTATCCAAATGATTTGATGGGAAAAATTGTTGAAGCATTAAAAACAAATGGAGGTGCTTTCATTCAATCCTATGCAGATTGTATGAGAGGTTGGAGGCATGCCTCTGAAGATGCTGTAAAAATTTCTAAACTTGCCACCGATTGTGGTTATTGGCCACTATATACAATAAGAGTAAAAGATGGAATGCCAACTTTTTCATATTATCGAGGTTTAGAAATAGATAAAGATAAATTTGTGGAATATTTGAAATCTATGGGTAGATTCCGACACTTATTTAGACCAAAATTTATGGAAAAAGAAATTGATGAAATTATTTATCTTACAGAACAAAGAAATAATAAATTAAAAGGATTGATTGACCAATTTGGAGCAGAAAAACCGGTAGATGTATATAGGGTAAATCGGAAAGCATTAGAGCCACAAAATCATTTGCTTCCTGGACATGGTTTATGCCCTGGTTGTGGTGCTGGAATGTTTCTCAATCAAATGGCAACAGCTGCAGAATTAGTAGCTGGGACAAATATTATTTATGTCAATAACACAAGTTGCTCTGAAGTATCAACTTCAAAAGATTTTGTTACTTCATGGACTGTTCCATGGGTGCACCATCTATTTGAATCAGGGGCAACTATAGCGGATGGAATATCAACCGCATATAAAATAATGAGATCAAAAGGTCTTTATGATGGAGAAGTACCATACATCATACATATTGGTGGCGATGGTTCGACATATGATATTGGTTTTCAATTCCTCAAGGCTGCTTTAATCCGATCTAGTAGTTTTGTAGAAATGAATGAATATCTTTCTAACCAGAAATAATTTTTGTATTACCATCTTATTTTTTTTTATGACTATTCATATTGAGATAAACTATCCTGTTTATACTATCATTATTGATAATCCAGAAGTAAAAAACGCAGTTGATGGACCAACAGCGCAAGAATTAGCAGATGCGTTTCGTAATTTCGAAAAAGACGAAAAAACATTAGTAGCTGTTTTATGGGGTGCTAATGGAACGTTTTGTGCAGGAGCAAACTTAAAAGCTATCGCTGATGGGCGTGGTAATAGAATAGATACTAAAGGAGATGGTCCTATGGGCCCTTCTAGAATGGTTCTTTCGAAACCTGTTATCGCAGCAGTGGCAGGATATGCTGTCGCAGGTGGTCTTGAACTTGCATGTTGGTGTGATATGCGAGTTGTTGAGAAAAGCGCGATATTTGGTGTATTTTGCCGTAGATTTGGAGTACCTCTTATTGATGGAGGAACTGTACGCCTTCCTAGATTAATTGGGTTGAGTAGAGCAATGGATATGATTCTTACAGGGCGCCCAGTAAATGCTGAAGAAGCTTATTCGTGGGGTCTTGCTAATCGCATTGTTGATAATGGTCAATCAAGATTAGAAGCAGAAAAATTAGCAAGAGAACTTGCTATTCATCCTCAAATATGTATGAGAAACGATCGGTTATCAACTTATGAGCAGTTTGGGATGAGTTTAAAGGACGCAATGGCTAATGAATTCGAATGGGGCTTAAAAACCTTGGCTAGTGGAGAATATTTAGATGGAAGTGCTGCATTTACTCAAGGTAAAGGAAAACATGGAAAATTCTAAAAGAAAAATTTCTTATTCATCAATGAATATAATAAACTTATTATAACAGCTTTCGAAAAAACAATTAATAAAATCTTTAAAATATCAAAAAATCTTTATTTCAGTGTGATTTCAATGAGCGAAAAGATGAACGTATTGTTTATTATATCTGATCAACATCGTGCTGATCATTTAGGATGTGCAGGCAACCCAGATGTAAAAACTCCAAATCTTGATGCGCTTGCTAATGATTCTGTGAGATTTACGAATGCCTTCTGTACCAATCCCATGTGTATGCCTAATAGAGCAACAATATTCACAGGGCTCTATCCTAATGCACATGGCGTTCGGTCGAATGGTATAAACCTTTCTGATCAATTTCAAACTTTTGTTGATACTTTAAGAGACAGAGGTTATATTACTTCAAGTATCGGAAAGATACACTTGCAGTTCTTTGCCCCTCCCTTTAGAATAAGGACAAAATCAGCAGAGGCAATTCACAATTGGGTTGAGAATCCTAAGGCCATGAAAGAAAACTTCCCTAAACCGTATTATGGTCTCGATAATGTGGAAACAGTATGCGGGCATGGTGATTTATGCACTGGACATTACACAGAATGGTTGGAGGAGCGTGCCCCAGAATATCTTGAAAAAATTAAAAGGGGGTTTAATAATTTTTTTAGCCTGCCGTTTTATGATACTGATATACCAGAAGAACTATATAATACTACATATGTTGAAGAGAGAACGATTAATTTTCTTGAAAAATATGTGAAAGATGATTTTGGAGATAAACCATTCTTTATGCATTGTTCTTTTCCAGATCCTCATCACCCGGTCACTCCTCCAGGAAAGTATAAAGATTTGTATGATCCCAAAAAGATTTCAATACCAGAAAGCTTTTACCATAGAGATGAATTAAAAAATCATCCATATATTGGTCCAGCTTGGAAAAATCCGATTTTTAGAGGAGCATTACTTCGCTATTCTACCGAGGAGGAGGTGAGAAAATTCCTTGCTGGTACTTACGGGATGATTTCTATGATGGATCATAGTATTGGTAATATCTTAGCTTCTTTAGAGGCACTAGGGTTATCTGAGAACACGATTGTTGTATATACAAGCGATCACGGAGATTTTGGTGGTGATCATGGAATGATTCTTAAAGGACCTTCACCTTTTAATGGAATATTGCAAGTTCCTATGATTTGGAAGGTGCCAGGTGTAACCAAACCTGCACCTACTAATGCTTTAATGAGTTCTGTAGACATACCAATGACAATTTTAAAATTGTTAGGAATTAAAGAACGATATTTTCCTCCACAGATGCAAGGTATTGATATAACACCCGTGTTAAATGATCCTAATATAGATGTTCGGGATTCTTGTTTAGTAGAACACGACGAAGATATAAAATCTTCTATAACCAGGTTAAGACATCTAATAACTAAAGACCACAAGTTAACGCTCTATCAAAATCTGGAAGGTTATGGTGATATTTATGATAGAAAAAACGATCCTCATGAGTTGAATAATTTATGGGATAAAGATAAAGAACTTAGAAATAAGTTGATTTATAAATTATGCATGGAAAATATGAAAGCTCAGAGCCATTTACCACAGAGAGTATCTCTAACAT
This sequence comes from Candidatus Thorarchaeota archaeon, assembly GCA_048883105.1. Classification (GTDB taxonomy): domain Archaea; phylum Asgardarchaeota; class Lokiarchaeia; order Sigyniarchaeales; family SOKP01; genus LW40-45. Next base: position 40,052 of record JBHLQY010000009.1, read on the forward strand.
AATTTTTATTTTTTTTCATTTATTTTTAGTTATTATAAATTAAGGTGAAATTATGATAGCATTCGAAGAATTAAGAGTGAAAACTCCAAAAAGAGAAGTTCTTATAAATATAACGAGCGATATTAATGAAATTGTAAGGAATAGTAATATAAAAGAAGGAGTATGTCGAATCTTTGTCCCCCATACGACAGCTGGAATTACTATTAATGAAAACGCAGATCCCGCAGTAATGAAAGATATAATAAATTATTTGAATAAATTGATTCCACAGAGAGCAGGCTTTTCTCACATGGAGGGCAATAGTGATGCGCACATAAAATCTTCCTTAACTGGCCCATCTTTAGATGTTATTATTCATAATGGTAGATTGGTGTTGGGAACTTGGCAAGGGATTATATTCACAGAATACGATGGCCCACGTCATAGAAAGGTATACGTACAAGTTCAAGGAGAATAATTCAAACATAAAGGAGATCACTTTCTATAAACAAAAACTTAATATTATTAAAAAAGAATTTTATTTAATTTTTTTAAATAAAATAACTTTAAAATTTCTATTATTAAAAGATATTATCCTGCTAATTGTATGCTTGTTGGAATGATTGAAATCTTTGGGGATTTTCCATAATTTTTCTCTAATTCTTCAATTAAACTTGGCCAATCGTTAAATAATTTCACTGCTTTTGGAAAAAAATGGTGCAAATCATATTCATTAATGTTTGGAGAATAAAAGTAGACTTTCCTTTTTTTTATAAAAGCTCTCCATAGAACGCTATCACCTACATTTTTATATAATTTTGCTCCCGTTTCGGCTATAAGGCTATGGTAACCCCTTCCTTCGTATGAAGATGACATTAATACCATAGCCCCGTCTTTATTAATTAATTTTTTTGGAGCAGTCATTAAGAAATTAAAGGCTTTATATTGTGCTTGGTTTAGTTCGGAATCCTCTGGAAATGAATTAAAAAAGCATATATTATTGTTAAGAGAGCTTTTAGTCATATAAGCTTGCTTAGCATATTCCATTGCTTTTCTGTGGGCTTCTTTAAAATGACCAGAAAAAATACCCACCATTTTGCCTATTTCATTAAATATGATATTTATGGAAAAATCTAAACCAACTTTTTCGGCGGTTTCTTCAATATCTTCTCTGATTTCTGTTATTCTCCCAATTCCTGCGCCAACTCCTCTCATCCCTGCTGAATGATTGTCTTCAAGTGTATGAATCCCACAAACTCCTGGCAGTACGATTTTAGCTCCTCCTCCAAAACCTGCGAGTGGGTGTGGGATAACGCCTCCAATAGCAATTTTTAAATCAGCATTACAATATGTTGTATTAACATCTATTCTCGTACCTTTTTTAGATTCTCCAAAATTCGTTAAATTCTCATAAGGATGGTGATTTTCAATACGAATTGTGTCTACAACTTCTCTTCCAAGCTTTAGAATAAAATCATGCCGAGTCATGGGTTTATGAGCTCCTAAAGCTAATAAAATAGTTATTTTGTCCTTTGTAACACTTGCTTTTTCTAATTCCTCGAAAACAAAGGGTAATACTTTATATACTGGTGTAGTTCTTGTCATATCATCTACAACAATTACTACTTTTTCTTTGCCCTGTGCCAATTCAGATAACTTAGGGGTTCCTATTGGATTGAGAAATCCTTTATTAATATCAGCAGCAGATAATTCTGGAGCATCCGCTCCGTTCATTCTACAAACAGATACGTCCCAGGAATCTGGAAATTTTAATTCTAAATTTTCAGGCTCTCGCCATGCTGCCCAAGGTACTTTAACTATCTTCACCATGTAATTTCACTTTAATATCTTTTTTTGATATTATTTCGTTTCAAATTATTAATTAATTTTTAAATTTCCCTTAAGATATAAAGAATTAAATATTTACTTAAATATCAAATTTCTAAGAAGATCTTACCTATTTTACATTAACTCAAATGATTGATAATATAAAGATTTTTGATTCACACATTCATTACATAGGAAAATTTAAAAAAAGGGAAGAAACTTTAATTGATTTTTTAGATAGATTCGGAATTGCTAAAGCAGTTGTTATTACGTTAAATAAGGCTGCTAATAAAAATTTGCTAATTAGAAACGATAAAGAGTTTAACGAGAAAGAATATGCTGAGAAATTGTTTGCGAAGACTCAATATGAACACGAGGAAATTAGAGAATTAATTAAAAAAAATTCAGATAGATTGGTAGGGGTTTATTGGTTCAATCCGAGAATAGCAAATGACGAAGATTGGAAAATATTAAAAAAGCACATTAAAGACTACAATTTTAAAGGCATAAAAATTCAGGCCTCGCTTGATAATTTGAAGATTCCAAAAGATTTGTTTCAATTAGCAGAATTTTGTATAGATTTCGACTTACCACTTTTCTTTCATTTCGGACCTTCGTTTTTTTTCCAAGAACCATTCCATGTTAAAGATGTTTATTCCTTAGTTAAACAATACAGAGAGCTTAAATGTGTCGTTTTGCATGCAGCATACACTATGGAATATTGCGTCAATTGTTTGAGATATTTTCCTAAGTGTTCTAACGTATATTTTGAAACGAGTTTATCTGTCCCTTATGGGATAAATATTTTGATTAAAGTCATGGGGAATCACCGTGTAATATATGGTTCCGATTCACCAGCAGCGACTACACCAGACATAGAAATTAATAAAATCAGAATTCTTAATTTAGATAAAAACACATTAACAAATGTATTTTATAACAATATAAGCAATCTTATAGGTGAACCTTAATAAATCAATTTAAAATATTTGATTCACATATGCATTCTTATGGCAAGTTCTTAAGTCCTGATAAAGATATACTTGAATATATGGATAGATATAATGTTGAAAAAGCAATAATTACAACAGTGAATAGAGCAAAATTTTTTTCAAAAGAAAATAAAGACAAAATGAAAAGAATGTTTGAGAGTAAAAATACATCAGATATTTTAGAAAAGTTCAAAAAAGTTATGTTAAAAGGACAGCTCCCTCATCACGATGTAATAAATATTGCAAATAAAGCACCTGACAGAATTTTTAAACTTTTTTGGTTTAATCCTAATTTAAAACAAGAAGAGGAAGAATCACATTATCAAATTTTAGAAAATCATTTTAAACAAGGATTCTGTGGTGTAAAAGTTCACCCAATGTTTCATATGTTTAAAATCCCTAGAGATATTTTAAAATTAGCCTCTTTTATTCAAGAATATAACAAAAATTTGATATTATTCGTACATTCTCTACCTAAAGTCTCACTACATAGTGGAGTTTCAAGTAAAGATATAGCAAAATTAGCAATAAAGTTTCCTGATTTACGAATAATTGTTGGGCATGCCGCATATTCAATGGAATACAGCATTGATGTATCCTTTATTTTAAGGAAATTTAAGAATGTTTACTTTGAAACATCTGCTTCAGCATCATATGGGATATATAATATACTTAAAGCAGTTGGTCATAAACGCATATTATTCGGCTCTGACAGTCCAGTTGTATCTCCAGTTCAGCTTGAAATCGACAAAATATTGACATTGCCAATATCTAATGTGGAAAAACAAGAGATATTATATAACAATGTAAATAAGCTACTTAAATTTTGTCGAAAATAATTTTATTATTAACCAATTAATTTTTATCCGTTCGTTAATTAATTTTTGCAATCATTATTATTGATTAAACTTCTTATTTTCATTTTAATAATAAAATAATTAAAATATGTAAATCCTTTTTATTATTAAATAATTAAAAATTATTTTAAGTTGATTAAGTGGAATTTAATAAATCAAATCACAAGATATTAGAAATTTCTAAAGTAGACGACAAAATCATAAAAACGCTAATCGATAATTTAAAATTGGATTTATCCGATAACTTTTTTATTTCCTTTGAAAGCTTAATAAAGCTAGGAAAAAAAGCTGAATCTGCTTTAGAATCCGTTATTCATGAAATAGATGATCATCATCAATTTAAAAAAGAAATATTTAATCTACTTCTAAATTTTATTAAAAACAACGAGATTGAAAATCCTTTATTACTTAAATTGTATCATCCTGATTTTATTGTTCGAGCAAATGCTCTAGTGCAAATTGAAAAAAATGATGCTTTAAAAAATCTTAATTTCATTTTGCCATTAATATCAGATCCAGATGATTCTGTGCGTTGGGCAGTTATGAGATTACTAGATTCACTTGATCAATCAGAAAATCAAACTCCAATTATTTTTAAAAAATTAAAGAAGCAAGTAGAGATTGAACCAAATCCAGTAATTCAAAAAAAAATTAAAAAGATCTTAAAAAACTGTTTTATTTGAATTCCTATTTTATTTTTTAACAATGATATAATTTTTAAATTATAAATAGCATAAGAATTTTTAAGATATTCTTTTATTTAGAAAAGATTTTCAACAAATCTGACAGCAAATCTCTTTAAAACCGGCTTTAAATCATTAACCCAAGCAGCTCCATCTAACTCTTTTATTTTGTGTATAGATCTGAATTCTGTTAACACATTTGAAATTAGCTTTTTCAAGACATCAAAAGAACTAGGCTTTCTCATTTGTTCAGTTAATCCTGAGTTTATATAATCTGCAAGAGATTGAATTAAAATATCCTTGAATTCTTCATATTTATAAAATTTACCAAATCTAAAATATGAATGTAAGAATTGTGAAACGGCGTTTTCAATTTCAATTGATCTAATTTTCTTTTTATCGAAACAATATGTTTTAATTAATCTTTCTAATAATGTTCCATTAAATTCGAAGACTATTTTCTTTTTAGGAGCAAAATATTGTGTAGGCGTTAAATTCTTCATTTGTTTTTCTTCTTTTCTAGATGATATTACTCCCTCATAATCCTTTTTAATAATTTCTGACAAACCAGCGCGTAGTGTCATAATTTTTGTATCGATTCTCTGGCTTTCTTTAAATATAGTTGGAACCTTATTTTTATGCTTTTCTAAGATTTGAGAAACATTAAAATTTTTAGCTTCAAAAGTAGCAAAAAATATTTCGTAAAGTGCACTAATCTCATATTCTTTAATATTATTCTTAAGCAATTTCCTCATATAATTATCATAATTAAGGAAAAAGAGAAATATACAATCGTCAATCGCTAATTTAAAATTAGAATATTGTGCTCTTATAAGATATTTCTTATATTCCAAGCGAATTTTTTGAGCCCGGATCCATTCGAACGCAAAATCAAGTATTTTTTTTTTAATTTTTCCTTTATAATGATTAAGAATACTTGATATATCATCTATAGATTCTCCAATTGATTGATTATTTAGAAATTTTGCAATAATCTTTAGAGGATCTAAAAAAGAAAATTGATTTTTAATTCTTTCATAGTAATTATACAAACGTGCCTTATCAATCTTGTAAACTTGTTCAAATTTGATTTCTTCCATATCTTCTATCTTGACGATAATCTTAAATTAATCTATAATATCAAGGCATGACCTAATCTTATTTAGATCCTCATCTGAAGATGTACACCATTTTTCATTGGAGAACCGTGGATTAAGATTATGAATTATTTCAATAGGAGTTTTATGCTCGTCTAAAATAAATCTTAAATTTCTTTTATAAAATGATAAATTATTATTATTATCAGTAAATTCATTTTCAGGAATTAAAATACACCCATAACTTTTTTTAGAACCATTTTCGACTGAATATTCTTCAACATAAATCATGTGTTTATCTTGTTGACTTAATTTTATCGTTCTAACATTAGGATAAACTGTAGTCATGTTAAATAATTTTAAAGTCTCATTTATTAGATTTTCATAATAATCTGGAATAATTGCGGCAATATAATAAGGAGGAGTATAAGATAAAAGTTGTTTTCTTAAAAGATCATCTTTGTTAAAAGTAAAAAGATGAGAAATTTTTGACCCCCCATCAGTTATCATTCTTTCTATTACTCCAACACAATAATATTTTTGTTGTTCTTCCCAATACATTTTTCTTGAAGCACCAAGTGAATATTCAATTAGATTAAGTCCACGTTCCAATTCCTTTTTAATAAAATCTTTGAAATTAAAATCTCCTCCTAATAGACTCTCATTTACGATTCTGCCTTGGATGATACTTGGGTGAATATATTCAACTAATTTATCGTGTAATAATTTGACATCTTCAGTATGAGGAGAACCAATTAAAGCGGAGAGATGAGTAGGCAATCCTTCTTCGGAATTAACTGTAGAATTAAGATTGAAGAAAGATTGAATAATATCAACATCCATTAATATATCTTGGTGTAAAGATAAAGTAGATTCTATAAATTCAATTTTCCAATTGGCTCCAGAGGTGCTGGCTGAAGTTAAAAATAAGGGTCCTAAATATTTATATGAAGTCATTTTTAAATCTGAAATTGCTTCTTTGGATAGTCCCTCTGAAAATTTAATATTGTCGAAAACTAAATTATCTTCGTCAGAAAAAAACAATCCTAAGATAAATTCTGAGTTTTTCATAAGCTCGTAAGAAAGTTTTACTTTTAGCGGTATTAAGTCCGTTTATTAGACAAATCCTAGACAAATAATAAAATATAAATTTATAAGTTTTAGGTTTTCAAAAATTTTCGTTCCTTTCTTTCAAATGATAATTTTTTTTTTGGTTTTTTACTATAAATTTTCTTTTTCACAATAAAAATTAATTCAATAAGTAATTATGAGAACTTATGAGTATTAATATTAATTGTTATAAAATGTTTTATTGCAATGATTAAATTAGCTATAAATCAAAATTCGTGCAAAAATCTTTCATTGCTAAGATTTATAAAATTCTCAAAAGATTTTAATGGGGTAGAATTAAATTTTAAAGAGATTAAAAAAGTTGACTCTGAAAATATCAAATTAAAAGACATTTTAGAAACCTTAGAAATATACAATCTTAAAGTATTTAGCATTTTTGGTCTAAAGGATTTTTCATTATGCTCAGAAAGAGATTTTAAAACTAAAATCCTTAGTAATTTAATCCAAATGTTTAACTTCTGTTATAAATTAGAATCAAATCTAATAATTGTAAATCCTTCTAAACTTGAATTTTCTGACATAGTACCAAAATGGAGAGTTATTAATAGAACAAGAAAAAGACTTGAAGAAATTTTAAAAAAAGCGAATAATGAAAATATCAACATAGGTTTTGAATTTTTATCAGATAGTTCCATATCAACCTTAAGCGATGCCAAAGAAGTTTTAGAACCTTTTGAATCGCATGAAAATTTGGGGTATATTATAGATTTATTCCATATAGTTAAAAGTGGATCAGATCATAATCAGCTTAAAATTATAAAAGATTTTATCTTTTTAATTCAATTATGTGATTTAGAATACGATAAAGAAAACATGACAGATATATCCAGCTCTTTAGTAAAAAGAGTTTTCCCGGGAGAAGGTTATTATGAATTAAAAGATTTTATAAAATTTTCTCAAAAAATAGGTTATCTCAAAACATATTCTCTAGAATTATCTAAATTTGAATGTTCAGAGAATTTATATAAAAAATTGTATATTTATTATCTAAACAATATTCAATAACTTAAGATTATATTATAAAATTCCTATTATATCATAATAACTAATTAAATAGTTTTTTGATCTTTAATGACTACTTATGACTATACGTTTAAGATCTTGTTGTTAGGTGATGCTTCAGTGGGAAAAACCTCGTTCACTAAGAGGTATTGCTATAATATCTTCAATCCTAGCGAACGTTTAACGATAGGAGTCGATTTTCACGTAAAAACCATCGAGTTGCATAATAAAAAAATAAAATTACAAATTTGGGATGTTGGTGGAGAAGAGCGTTTTAGATTCCTGTTACCTACGTATTGCCTTGGTGCGAACGCGGCGTTTCTGTTGTATGATATTACGAGAGCTCCTACTTTGGATAATATACCAGAATGGACTTCTATAGTAAGGCAAAAGGGAGGGTCAATCCCTATTATGTTAGCTGGTTCAAAACTCGATCTTGCTGAATCTCAGCGGGAAATTCCTACAGAACATGGTGTTCAAATTGCCGAGAAAAATAATTTTTCTGATTTTGTTGAGATTTCAGCAAAAGATAATCTTAACGTTAACAAAGCCTTTAAAGATCTAACTGAGTTTACTATTCAAAATATGAAATAAAAAATAAATAGATTATTCTATGACCACACAAGACGAATTTATTCAAATATCGAATTTATTCAATTCATTAGGTATAATTGAAAAAGGTATTGAACGAGTTTATCATTATTTGTTAAAAAATAAAAGAATTGAGAATTTAAAAGAAGTCTGTCATCAGTATAATCTATCTTTAAAAAGAGGTTATAAAGTCTGTGCTGTATTAAACGATTTAGAATTAGTTCAAATTTACGATAGACCAATGAAAGTCAATTTGACAACTCCTCTTATCTCGATTTGGCAAAAATTGATCAACAAGCGTATACAAGCCTTAAAATATGAATTTGAGGAGGAAAAACAGCGATGTTCAGCCTATCTTGACGAATTTATTAAAAAATATAATTTGAAATCTTTAGAGGCTCCACAAGAGCCTGTAGAATTGCTTCTTTTCGATATAAAAAAAATTGATGAGATGTATTATCCATTTTTAACCCGTAGTGAATGTAAAATTGCGGCAGGTATTAGATACGAAAATCCATTAATTTCTTTCATCAGGACTAATTCGATTAAAGAGATCGGAGAGAATTTAAAAAGGTCTATAATAGAAAGCATGAATAAAATTAAAGAAAACCTTAGTAATATTAATATAAAAGTTGTTTTTAATAAGGAGTTAATTATTGAATTGCTAACAAGTAAAGAGTTTGCGGTTTTATATGAACAAATCGAACCTGTTGAATTTGAATTTAAAAGCCTCAAAGTTCATATAACAGAAGAACACTTCAGTAATTTTATTTTAACCGACGAAGAGCTAATCCAGCCAAGTTTCGATCCTACCAACAAGCTAATGGGTTCTTTTATATCTCGGAACGAAAATATATATCACATTTTTTATGCTAAATTTAACGAGTTATTTGAAAAAGGAATTCCTATAAATAATTTTATTTCAATTTCTGATGTTTCTATTAATTCCATTTCTGAAAAACAAACATTTACCTTGTGTTTATTGTAAAAATCATTCAATTAACTATTGTT
>JBHLQY010000010.1:0-46911 GCA_048883105.1 Candidatus Thorarchaeota archaeon
TTTACACCTATAGTGAGCTGGAGGACGTAGAAGGATTCATTGGAAATTTTAAGGCAAAAGTTAGAAAAAAAGCTCGATATGTTACTAATGATTGCAATGGATGTGGAGCTTGTTTTGATGTATGCCCCGCGTTTGGATATAATGAATTCAATGAAGGAATGGATCCAAGAAAAGCGATATACGTCTCGTTTGCTCAGGCTGTTCCATCATTAGCACAAATTGATATGGATAGATGTATAAGATGTGAATTATGTATTAATGCGTGCGAACTTGAAGCTATAGATTTTAATCAGGAAGATGAAATTATCGAACTGGAAATCGGTTCAATTATTGTTGCTACAGGCTGGGACGAATATGAACCTGAAACGGGTTATTTAGGCTACAATGTATATCCTAATGTGATCTCTGAGTTACAACTCGAAAGAATTTTAGCACCAAACGGACCAACCATAGGACATCTTGTTAGACCTTCTGATGGAAAACACCCCAAAAGAATATTATTTATCCAATGCGTAGGATCAAGGGATTTAACCAAAAATACTTATTGTAGCTCTGGAGTCTGTTGTATGATCGCAATTAAAAATACAAAATTAATCAAACAACATTATCCCGATACAGAAATCGACGTCGCTTATATGGATATACGGGCTGCTGGAAAAGATTATGAAGAATATTTTACCGCCTCTAGAAAAGAAGGGATAAGATACATTAGAACAAATATATCTAAAGTAAAAGAAGATCCATTAACTGGCAATATCAAAGTTCTTATGCAAAATACTTTAAGAGATTCCCTTGGATTAAAGGAATTAGAATATAATTTAGTCGTTTTATCTGCTGCGATGATGCCTGCTACGGGAGTTGAAAAAATTAAAAGAATGCTAAAACTTGAAACCAGCCAAGATGGATTTTTTAAAGAATATCATTCGAGATTAAATCCAATAGACACTAAAATACCGGGCATTGCGCTAGCAGGTGTTGCTCAGGGTCCTAAATCCATAGCTGAATCTATTGCACAGGGAAGAGCTGCGGCATCGTCTTCAGCTAGATTAATGAGCAAAGATAAATATCGCGTACTTTTAATCCGTGCTGCTGTTGATAAAGAAAAGTGTGCAAAATGTGGTTTATGTGAATTAAATTGCCCATATAATGCTATTAGCATAATGGAAGATGGAGCTGAAGTTAATGAGATATTATGTAGAGGTTGCGGGGCATGCTTGGCAAATTGTCCCTCTGAGGCAATAACACTAAGGTATTATCGAGAGCCTCAATACGAAAAACAAATAGACGCAATATTAGAAGAAATTTAGAGAGGTAATAAATATGACAACAAAAAACTTTATTAAAATTCTGGCATTTATGTGCTGGAAATGAGGTTATGGAGCAGGAGATATGGCTGGTACAATTCGAGCTCAATACCCTGCTACAATAAGGCCTATAAGAATTAATTGTACCGGAAGAGTGACACCAAGTTTAATGATGAGAGCAATTGGAAAAGGAGCCGATGGCGTAATGGTTGCGGGATGATATCCTGGTGAATGTGATTATGAAACGGGGAATCTTGTAGCTGCAAGAAATGTCGAATACTCAAAAAACATCTTAAAAACAGCAGGATTATCACCTGATAGGATTCAAATGTTTCACTGCACCGCTGCGGAGGGTCAAAGATTTCAAATGGAAGTTACCCGAATCTCAGAGATTATTGAAAATTTAGGCAGCAACCCTTTAAAGGAGTCCTTATCTTCAAATAAAGAAAGTAAGGATTCTAAAAAAGGTAAGAAAAATAAAACCGAATAGAATGACTCTTGTGAGAAAATTTTAGTCCCAAGAGGACTCACCTTTAGCAAAGGTATCGGATTCCTAGTTTTTTAATTTATTTCAAAAATTTTTAATAAAATGTGTTAGTAAAATTTTTAAAAAATAAGATATCTTTTTTTCTTATAAGAATATTTTTAAAAATTCAAATAAAAGCATTAGAGAGAGGGTAACTTTTTTTGGAATTTTTAGATAAAAAGAAAGAAATCAATAAAATACTTTTTACTGGACTTGATGCTGCAGGGAAAACAAGTATAATTCTAACCCTACAGAGGGAATTCTCAAAAATTGCAGTAGTTGAACCGACTCGTGGAGCACAAAGACGTATTTTTAAGTTATTAGGGAGAGAAATAAGTGAATGGGATCTTGGTGGGCAAAAACAATATCGAATTTCTTATTTAAAAAAACCGAGTAAATATTTTGACAACACAGAAACAGCGATATATGTGATTGATATACAGAATACTCTCAGAATTCAAGAATCATTAAGCTATTTAAACGATGTTATAGAACAATTTAAAAAACTAGAAGTCGATCCATCAATCAATGTTTTTTTTCATAAGTGTGATCCTGTTCTAATTAAAAATAGCCAAGAAGAAATTGCAAAGCTTATAAATGACTTAATCAAGAAAATAAATAATCTTGTGAATTATAAAAAACTCCGGTTTTTTATTACCTCTATCTTTGACCCCTCAAATATCATGAGAGCAATATCAGAAATTTTGTTGGAGTTGTATCCAAAATCACGATTAATACAAAAAACAGTTAAAGAATTTGCCAAAAAATTAAAATGCGAAGGTTTAGTAATTCTTGACGATAGTTCACTATTAATAGGATCATATTATAAAAATGAAGAGATTGAACAAATATTAACCAGAGCGGTTTCTCACTTTTTAACATTTAATGATAGCTTTCAAATCAATGGATTGGTTCGAAGTGACGATCAAATGCTCGTTCAACGATACGGAAAATATTTTTTATTTAAACAGATAACATTAAAAGAAAGCGTACTTCCTTATTATGTACTTGTACTCACTGATGATAATCCTTTTGATTTGTATTTTATTAAAAGAGAGTATAGTACCTTTATAAGAGTATTAAAGGATATGTTAGATTCTTGATCATATATTTAAAGAACAATATATATGTTTGACGATTTTATATAATACTTTTATATTAAATAATGGATTTTATATTATTCTTTTAATTCTTAATTTTAATAGTAAAGATTAGTTTCCACTTTGATAAAAAGAAATATGGCGAAAGATCATCTTATAGAAGCTGAAAAACAGTTAAGTAAGGCAAAGTTATTTTATAACGCTGATCAATATAAAAAAGCGGGGAAGTTGTTCAATTCTGCGGGAAATTTATTTTTTAGAGAACATGAGTATAATTCAGCAAAAGATTGTTATTATAATGCTGCAAATTCTTTTATTAATGTAAATAGACTCAGTCTTGCGATAGGAGCTTTGAGAAATGCTGGTGATTGTTCTTTATATCTTGATGAACACTCAGATGCGAACAAATTCTTTAAAAAGACTCTTAAATACGTCCCGAATTTAAGGAAAACTGAAAATAGAGATTATATCTATTTACTATTTTCGTCGCTATCGTATTTATGTTTATTTGTTGAAGGTAAGCAAGATCAAGGCTTCGATCTTATCAAACAAATAAAAAAATCTATAGATAGTGATTATTTTAAGGAGTCTCCAATGATTAGCCTTGTAAAGAATTTAATTATTTCTATTAGGGATAAAAACAATGATTACCTCGATAAAATCGTAGATAATTTTAAAGATTATGATTTTCGAGAAGCTGAAGAAAAACTTCTTAAAGAAGTATTGGTTATCGCTAAATCGCATATTTCTTTAGAAACAGAATTGAACCTTGATAAAGACCAATACACTACTAAGGATCTCATAACTTTAAAAGTAGTTATAAATACAAAACCTCTATTAGAAATTTCTCAAAATTCGTTTTATAATTATAATATTGAAAAAATAAAAATTACAAACATAGGATTAGAGCTTTCTGAAAATATAACTGCTCAAAAAAAGCCAAATTTACCAATAACTTTAAACGCTGGCGAAGGATACGAGTTTGAATTTGCATTAAAACCCCATTTTCAAGTTGAAGAACCCTTTATTGGCCCAATTTCGTTAAATTGTGAACTGGACGATAAATTCACATTTCTTCTCCAAGAAAAAGAAATTATAAAGCCAAAAATCATATCTCCTCCGCCTTCACTAGAAATTTCTTTGAATAATCTAAGACCTCCCTTAATCGACAAGACCTTTCCATTAGAAATTTTAATAGAAAATAATAGCGAGGGTGATGCACTCGAACTTAATATCAATGTAGATTTCCCTGAAGAACTCAAATTAATGAGGGGAACAACTAAAAAGCAAGTATATTCTCTTAGTTCAAACGATAATATAAAGTGGGAGCTTAACCTTAAACCTCTTGAAGCAGGAGACTACACTATAACAATGGATATAAAATTTAAAGATCCCGACCAAAATTTAATTGAAGAAACAAAAACTTTCCCTTTTTCAATAAAATTATAAGTTAGTTTTTTCTTATATCTCTAGTTCTTAAAAACATAATAAAAAGGTCGATGATAAATCAAGCTCAAAGTAAAGAAAATTCATTTTGAAACAGGCACAACTAAGGATGTCATGATTAACGCAAATGATGCTAAAAAACTCAATTTAAAAGCAGGAGATCGAATTATCATTAAACATCCAGAATCTAAAACTATTAATAGTGAACATCGAGTCGCAATTCTACAGATTGCTTATTCGGATTCAATTATAGCTCCAGGTGAAATTGGTATTTTCATAGATACTATTAGAGATATTAAAAATGATATAGAAGTTTCAGTAAGTCCAGTAGAGCCTCCAGATTCTTTTAGATTTATTCAAAAGAAAATTAAAGGAGGAAAATTAAGCAGTGAAGAAATTAACAGAATAATCTCTGATTCTGTTTCTGGCCATTTGTCTCCCATTGAATTGGCTTCATTTATTACAGGTGTTTCAATTAACGGTATGGATAACGAAGAAATGACTTCTTTAACCTTAGCAGAAGCTAGAAGTGGAAATCTATTTGATTTTGGTCCTGAGGTGTATGATAAACATTCAACAGGCGGAGTGCCAGGAAATAAGGTCTCACTTATCATCGTGCCAATAGTCGCTGTTGCAGGATTAATAATTCCTAAAACATCCACCAGAGCTATAACCTCACCTTCAGGAACTGCTGACTCAATGGAAGTATTAGCTCCTGTTGCCTTTGATTCGGAAGAGCTAAAAAAAATCGTGTCTAACCTTAAGGCATGCATAGTTTGGGGTGGCGCTCTCGATATCGCACCAGCAGATAATATTATGATTGAAATCGAACGACCGTTGAGAATGGATCCAGTTGGTTTAATGATTCCTTCTATCTTGACAAAAAAATTGTCTTTAGGTGTTAAAAAAATAGTTTTAGATATCCCCGTTGGAGGAGGAACTAAATTTCCAACGATTAATGATGGAGAAAAATTTGCTCATCTCTTTAAAGAAATCGGTAAGAATGTTGGAATTCAGACTGAGTGTGCGTTGACTTTAGCTCATCAACCTATAGGTCATAGCATTGGACCTGCAATTGAGGCTAAAGAGGCTTTAACATTATTAAGAGATTATATCGCAGGACCAAGTTCCTTAATTGAAAAATCGACATCTTTAGCAGGAATAATTCTTGAAATGGGAGGAAAAGCAGAAAAAGGCCATGGCCAAAATTTAGCTAAAGAAATTCTACGTTCTGGTAAGGCATACAAAAAAATGAAGCAAATTATTGAAGTTCAGGGGGGTGATCCCAATATATTACCGGAAGATATTAAATTAGGCCAATATAGAAAAGAATTTTATGCTACCAAGGAAGGGCATATTACCGAAGTAAACAACGCAATTATCAATCAAATAGCTAAGGCTGCTGGATGTCCGAATTCAAAGGCATCTGGAGTAGAAATATTTAAAAAGCAAGGAGCTAGAGTTAAAGAAGGGGAAATAATTTTTAAAATTTATTCGAACAGTCAATCCAATTTGAAACGAGCAGAAAGAATCTATATTCAAAAGGGGAGTCCTATCATTTTAGGTGGTATGTTAATAGAAAGAGTATAGTATTTTTTTTCATATTTTCTATTCTTTAATTTCCAGCGATATATCAATAAAGGATTCTTCTTTATTATTTGATATATTAATATTTTCAACATTACATATTACATTTCTGTTTAAATTCTGTAAATATATTCCCTCAGTTATCCCGCACGCTATATAATAGAAATAAACGAATTTATCAGAAGTTCCTAAATATTCAGAATTTTTGATCCTATATACTATCTTATTTTTTTGTAGTTCTATAACAGAAATATCAAGATCTTCTTGAAAAAAATCAAAGGCATTATAAAATTCTTTAAATAGCTTTAATTGAGATTGGGGGTCGGAGATTCCTCTATATTTTTCAAATTCCTTAAAGTAAGCTTCTCCAATAGGAAATTGAAAATTGTCCAAAATTCTCCAGCCAACTTCTTTAAAAAGTTGTTCTTTATTGGGAAATTTGTTTTTCAAAGCATATATTAGGGCCTTAATAAATGAATTTACTAAACTCCTCTGTAAGTATGGTCTTTTTTTACTGAAAAATACATGCGCAGCACTTATTTCTTTTTTATTTACCAAATCTTCTGCTTCTAAAATATTGACATATTTTGACACTGTATTGCGATGAAAGCCTGTTTTCTCCGAAATTTCTTTTATTGTTAAACCAAATGGAGAATCATCTAACTTTTTCAATATTTCTGACTTATAATTACCTTTCTTATTTGATTCCATAGGGAAATTAACTATTACTATAATTATTTAGAAGAATAGTAGTTATCTACATCTAATATAGAATGAGCATTAAAAAATTTATGGATCAGTGTTGTGCGTTAGTAAACATTTAAATATTTTTGTGATTATATCAATAAATAGAATTCATAAAAATATACAAATCAATGTAATTAAAATTAAAAAAAAAGGTTGAATTATGAGTACAGAACGAATCCTCCTCACAACTCCATGCTATCCGTACCCTACATTACCTGCGAATGATTCCCTTACAGATGCTACAGGCCAACGCTTTACAAAAGGTGACGATATTTTCACATTAATTTCACATACACATTGCTTTGGGAACCATATTTTGGCACAAAACATTGATAAACCATCAACATTGCTCGAGTATCCTAGGTGGAATAATTTTACCAGTGAAGTTGATAAGGGCTACGATATCATTGGTATCAGTTGTTTTCCTGTACACTTAGACATGGTATTAAAAATGTGCGAGTATATTCGAGAAACTTCCCCAAAAACAACAATAATGTTAGGATCATATGGAGCACAAGCATTTAAAGCAAAATATGATGAGAAAACCCAAAAGAAATATGTAGACTATGCGGTAAAAGGTGAAGGTGTGAGATTTCTTCGCGAATTTCTAGGAGAAGACACAAATCGACCAATTCAACAAAAACTCATGCCAAAATGTGGAGGTTCTCCTTGGTTTGTCGATAAACATCCTAAGGGGAACGTTGCTTTTCTTGTATCGGGCTTAGGATGTCCTGGTGGATGTGATTTTTGCTCTACAACTGAAATGTTTGGTCACAAACGAATACAATTACTTTCACCTCAGGAATTGGTTGAGCATATGCATTCATACCATAAATATTACCCTGGTGTAGTTCAAGTATTTGTAATTGAAGAAGATCACTTCCGCCATCCAGAATATCTCATTAAAACTAGGGATTATTGGTTAAACAATCCAGATGTAGTAGAATCCCTTGATTGGTTTGCATTTGGTTCAGTGGATCATATTTGGAAGTTTGCTGACAAATATGGATGGGATGCTTTAGCTGAACTTGGAATCGGTGCGATTTTCATTGGTGTTGAATCTAAATTTGCTGGAGAACATGGCTATAACAAAATACAAGAAACTGATTCACGGGAACTCTTTAATAAACTTCATTCGCTAGGAATTCGTTCTGTTGGAGCGTGGATATGTGGTTGGGATTTTCATAATCATTCTAACATGTACGAGGATCTTAACTATTTCGTGGCATGCTATCCAACATTTCAACAGTTAACTCGATTATCTCCGTTCCCCGGCACTTCATTGTACGATAAAATGAAAAAATGCGGGCGCGTAAAAAATGTGCCATGGGAAGATGTACATTTCTGGAGTGGGGCACAAGAAAATGTCGCATTAGAAACTCATGAAACGTTGAATCTCACGGAGTACGGGTATGATTTATTATATAGAACGTGGGGTCCTTCTATACTTAGAAAGCTTGATGTTGTCCTACGAGGTTATGAACATTGCTTAGATTCTGATAATCCAATAATGCAAAATCATAAATCACTTTTCTTCAAACGACAAGCATCAGTGATATGGAACATGTTATATGCGATGGATAGATTTGCGCCTAATGGTGTTGTGAGACGAAGAGTTCTAAAAATTGATGAAAAATATAGAAGTTTAATTGGAGAACCGACACCAGTCCAAGAACGTATAGCAATGAAGATTGATTCTCTTGCAAAAGACTTCAAAATGAAAAACATGTTGGATCCGTTTAATCGATACCCTAAAGAAGAACCTGCCAAGCGATATCTTTATTTAAAGAATCAAACTTTAAAGGATAGCGATATCCCTTATACGACTGAATCATTGTCAAAAATCCCATTCTCGATGAAATGGAGTAATTTCAGATTCTCCCTTAGAGGAAATCTTCTAAAATTGCTTCGTAAGTTAAAATCCAGCAAAGGCAATCCCGAAGTGGATGATTACCTTATAAAAGCAATACGGAAACGAAATTTCTGCGTCGCGTTTTAATCTTTCAGAAAATTATTTTTTTACTTCTTATTGAATTTCCAAAGAATTAATAAAAAAATAATATAAAATCACAATTATCCGTTCAAAAGTCCATATCTTTTGAGGCTTTCTCTCATATCGGCTTGAAATGGTCTTGGAGTACCTTCAATGAACGCCTGAATAATATCATGGTTCTCAACAACTTTTGAATCTCTTTTTTTTGCTATCTCTTCTGCTAGTGAAGAAATTACCATTCTCGCCATAGATTGAAATTGTTGAGGAGATAATTTTATTAATTCATCAAAAATTCTCGTAGTTTCAGGATTCCAATTTAATCCTTTTTTTTTCTTTTCCTTATGCTTGGCAGTGTCAACTCCAAATTCACGACTGGTTATAATGTCTTTAATATAATCTTTTAATGATTCAACATACCTAGGAGCTTCCTCTTTATCAAGAATAACGGCTTTTTTCCCCCATTTTTCACAGTAATTACAATCATCACACATTGAAATGCAGTCCTGCTTTTTGAAGAATTCTATAAATCCATCGAGTTTGGTATTATCTATTTTTAATTTTGATTTAGGTTCTTTATCAACCGTATCAGTTAATTTAATATTGGGGTCTTTTTCTACACCAACAGCCATAGAAAAACCTTGAATGATGTCAATAAGGTTCCCTTCATATTTACGAGAAGAAAATGCTTTCACAGCTCTAAGAATCCATTCAGTGGGCATACGGCGTCCAGCTATTTTAAATTTATTAATTCCAATAGCTTCATAATGTGATAAATCCTCGGGGCGAATCCATCGTGCTTTAATTACTTCAGTCGGATTTGAAAATTTAATGGCACTGCAATTGAGTATACAATAATCTATATAATTGCCACCGAGTTCGTGAGAAGACTGAGAAGAATGCCCAAGAATATTATAATGATAATATCTAAAGGGACATTGATATAAACAACCGTCCGTTGCAAGTAGAACAATATCACATTTTACGGCTTTTTGAATTTTCTTCAAAGTCTTGAAATCGCGATTAATCATTACATCAGGAGTAATTTCATCTGCGCCTAACGATTCATAGAATTTTGCACGATTTACGCTATTGACATGCGCAATTGTGGAAACGCGAATTTTCAACTTGGGAAACTGTTCCTTGATGAGCTGAATTAAAAAAGGAATAGTCACAATTACATTATCTGAACCAATATCGCTAATCCACTGAATATAATCTAACAGCTTTTTATGATACTCAGTATCATATTCCATATTATTCATACATGGTGCATTTAGCAAATAGGAGAATCTCATTTTTTTCTCGTGAACTTTTTTAATATATTCCGCAATTGTCTCTTCAGTAACTTCATTTAATAAAAATGAAGGACGTCCATGGCCAACAATCGAGAATTTTGCTACTCCATATATATCTTTCACAGGATATTTAGCTAATTCATCTATAAGGTTAAAGTCCCAATTTGTTGCGACGCAAAACTGAATTTTCAGCACCTCACTTTTTAATCGTTTTAGCGTGAGCTTTTGGATTAAGCGGTAATAGTGGTGCACAAGCCATAAGCTTAGTTACCTCACCTTCGACAACATATGTTCCAGCCATGGTTTCTTGGACAGGATCAGTCTCACCAGAATTAACTTTTTTAATAGTATCAAAATCCGTTTTATGGATGATTTTTGGAGCATCAGGGCCAGAATATTTACCCATTCCCCAGCTCATCTTGTCTTTTTCAATAAATTGCCAGTAATTCATCTCTGGCCTATCCGTTATGATATATTGGAAAATCAATGGCGCAACCGGCTCCAACAATGGTCCTAAATCAGGCAACTCATTATAGGCTTTCATGAAACGTGTAAGATACTTTTCCCATTCTTCTTTTGTATCCATTTTAATTTTCACCTCCATTCTTTTTTGGAACCATTATTGCCCGAATCATTGTGCTCCGTACTTTTCTTCCAAATAATTCTTCGGTTTTTTTCTCCCATTCCGTCATTATTCACCCTTACTTACACCCATCGTGTGTGTGGTCATCTTCATGCCAACAGAAAGGAAGAGATGCTAAGAAGTCACCGGTTTCATTTTCTGCATGGACCCTGCAACCACCACCACATAACTCAAGGTGATGACAAGTTGCACATTTACCTTTAATTTTTCTATCTCTGATAGCTTTAAACATTTCGGATTCCATTATTTCGTCAAAATCTTGCTCCAATACATTGCCCAAGGTTAATTGGGAGGGATAATCGCAAGGGAAGAAATCTCCATTAATATCAATGCCTGAGACTGAACGACATGCTTGGCATCCTACACCCCATTCTAAAGCGGTTCGCTCCTTATCGTTGAGGGGACATTCCATGAAAGGTACCATGTCATAAATGTAAAATTTATTGATGGAAGTTGCTTCCCCTTTTCTAATAGCCTCTACAACGTGCTTAAATTTGAATTCATAGAATTGCTTGTATTCATCAATATCCAATCCGATTTCATCCCAGTTTATCTCAGCAGTTCGTTGTTTGATAATTGCTCTGAAATATGGTATCGCACCCATAGATCCTAATTTCTCTTTTATTTCTTCCAATTCATTGAAATTCTCTTTTTGAACAGTTTCAGTACAAACGACTAAATGTCCATATTTCAATGCCAATTTAATAGCTTTCTCGGCCGCTTCATATGCTTTTGGAACGCCTCTAATCTTTGCAGCCCTTTTAGGATAAACACTATCGTAACTAATAAAGACATGACTCATCTTGACATCCGCACATAATTTCGCAAGTTCCTCATCAAAGAGCATGCCATTTGTAGAAACAGCTTGATAATATCCCTTTTCACCGCAATATTTTATCAACTCTTTGAGATCCTTACGAAGAGTAGGTTCTCCACCAAACCATATATAACAACCTCGCCTACCACGTTTTCGTAATGTTTGTTCAACGTTTTCAATAATTTGAATCCATTGTTCTGTTGATAACTCTGGACGGTGTTCCATCACTGTGGCAGCACAATGAAGACATTTTTGGTTGCAACGATCAGTAAGATACATGGTAAAATGATAGACTCCAGGTAAAAATGCCCCACTCATTTCATCCCATGAACGCGCATGTTCTTTCATAATTGCTGATAATTTCACATACCGATCTGAATCGATTCCTAATTTTTTCAAATCCTCAACGACTGTTGGCTTAAACGCTTCGGGCGTTATCTCGAATAGAGCAGATAATAAATCGTCCTTGCTAACAAATCTAGAATTCCTCAACCGTGCTGTCTTTTCAGCAGCTTCACGCAACATGGGTTTTACAGATGCACGAAACGCCTCAGGAACCTGATCCGTGATGTTTCCATACAATTGTTCAATTTCATTCTTCCATTCCATTTTTTTCACATTATCTTTATTTTTGATCTTCTTTTTTTTAAAAGTAATTCAATTTTGAGTTTAAATTGTAAAATTGATATAAAATGATAAATTATACAAGATTTTATCATTTTTGTCCTCCCTCCCCATTGATATGCTCATTAGAATCAGTAAAATTATTAATTTTGGGATAAGGATAATAATTTTTTGAATGATAAATCCAAAATCTTTCAAAAACAGAATGATTACAAGAAACTCGAAGATTGCTATAGCGATTATAACTAGTAAAATTATATTTTATTTGAAATATTCTATTTTGGATGATATTATATCCATACCTTTTTCTTCTTAAATGGTTATAAAAATTATCGTTTCTCTCATTCAATCTACAATTTCTTTCAATATTAATACCAAAAAGTTTATCATCGGAATAATATATTGATTCTTCCTTTAACCTAAATATTATATCTGGATCTTGGGATGATCCATATATATTTCCTTTAGATCCAAGAACACTTAAATCTATATAAAAAAATATTTGATCTTCTCCATTTAAGAATGCTTTTTTAAAATAATGATAAAAACCAGTATCAACGTAGCAAAAGAGGTTAAAAATAATGATGATATCTATCAAATGACCGAGGCTTAACTGGATTGTTTGATATTTTTCGGGTAAAAACCATAATACGTTGAGATAAGGTAGAGTAGGAATGAAAAATGAATTGCCAGAAGTAGCATAATCGTTTAATAAAGAAAATAAAACAGAAACATCTCTAATAAACATGTAAATGAATGTAGTTACGAAATACGAAAAAATAAAGACCAATATAGGAATTATCTTAAATCCATTAATTATTTTACTATTAGGCATGTGTTAAATGATTTATTATAAGATTTATTTATATTTCTCCTTAGAGTTTATTTTAATTACATAAAATTAACTTATATTTAAAAATTTCGAAACGACTTAGAATTTCAATAAAAAGATATTACCTTATTTAGAAGGTAATTAAATGAGTCTTTTATATCATTATTTAGCTGTCGTTTTAGGATATTTCGAACCTGTCGTTAGAGCTAAGGGTACAGTGCTTAAAGTTAAGAGCGTGTTCATACTACTAATAGATGCGCCAGATAAATGCTTTTTGTCATAATTTATTACATTATAAAAAAAAGATATTTTAGCTCGTTTAAAAGCTTCAGCAATCTGCAGAAATGAATTATATTTTAACTTTATTCCGAATGTTTCAGGAGATTCATGGGCAGGTGAACCAGGGAAAATATAATATGGCTCATTCATTATAGTAATTGGCTTGAAATTGGATTTTCCATATTTTAATAGGCATTTAATCACAAAATTAAAATCTTTAAGAACATCAAAACGAGTTTGAAATGGAAAACCTATTGTTAACCAAATTCTTAAAGTCCTTCTGAATAAATTCGCATTTTTTATTAAATCATTAATTTGACTTTCAGGAAATTTAAATGTTGGATCACAAATTTTAACTATTTTTTGATGAACTTTACTTGACATTGTCCGAGGAGAAATACTAATTGATGAATATCTGCGATTAAAAGTCTTATAAAATAATCTCCACATTTCTTTAGGAAATGGCAACCTCCATATCTCTAAATCTCCACTAATATCAAATTTCTCTTTTTGAACCAGTCCAAATAATTTTTTCCAATATTTTATATTCGCAGGGTATGTACCATGGCCGAAAAAGAAACTTGGAACTTTATATCTATTGTGAATAAAGCTGATATCTTCTATTACTCTTTCTGGACTTCTAAGAGTGACATCATTTCGGCCTGCTAAATTTTGCTGAGCTCTCTGACCCCCCGCACAAAAAGGACAATTAAATGGACAGCCTCTTCCAATGGGAAGATTGAAAGAGATTCCCATAATCTTTCTGCTATACTCAAGATATTGTTTTGCATTCTTTAGGAGTGATACATTTGTAAAATTTAAATCATCCAAAGTCTTTGCTGTATGGGAAAGAGAATTAACTTTTATGCGTTTAGAGGAATCTCGATAAGTTAAATTTGGAACGGAATCTAAATGTTGATTTTGATTAATTTCCTGAACATATTTCAAAAGTGGAATTTCACCCTCTCCTCTAATGATACCATCAATTGTTTTATAATATTTTAAAATCTGACTATGGTAATATGAAGCACTAGAGCCTCCAAGAATCACTTTAGCATTGGGATTTACCTTTTTTACGACTCTAGAAACATCAATAGCACCATGTGCGTTGTGTATCCAATGTAAATCTATTCCACATACATCAAAATTAATATTTTTAAGAAAGTCGGTTAATGCCCAATTACGATTTAGATATTGCTCTAAAGGATAATTTATAACTTTAACTCCGAAACCCTCTTTCTCAAGGAAATCGGCAATAGCAAAAATACCCATTGGAATGAAAATATATGCACCTCGAATAAATTTGGCATTTTTTCTATAATTAGGTTTTAACAACCTAGGTGGATGAATGAAAATTACATCGTAGCTTTTCAAAATGACTTCCAGAAATTTTGATTAGAAATGAATGTTAATTAAATTATCGTTTGAGATATATAAATTTTAAACGTTATAATTTATAATTCAATTTATTTTGGGAAAAGATAGTGAATGAAAAAGAGAAGTTAACAGATTTTCAATCAAATTAAGTTAAGAAAGCCAAATTTCACAATCTTTAAATATATCTTAAACAATAGTTTAAATTACCAATTCAAACTCTATTATTAAAATGAATAATATGACGGCAGAAATAATATTTAAAATAGGATTTCCATTAGTGCTACTCGGGCTTCTGGCAATTATTTTCATTAGTGGATTCTTTAAAAAAAGTCCAAAACAAGAACTCATGAGTTTAGATGAATTTATAATGGATTGGCTTAAAGATCACGGACAAGCTCATAAGTTAGATGATCAATTTGCAAAAATGAAAAAGGACCCAGGTGGATTAATTTATATGCCTCTAACATATAAAGGTGCAAAAATCTCAATAAAATGTGGTTTAACTCCAAATAAGGTATCTTACATAAATTTAATTTTCTCATTTCTCATTTTGTACGGTGTAATAATGGCTGGTGAAGGTCATACACGTGAATTATTTTCTCAACAACCATTCTATGGCTCTTGGTTTATACCTCTCGCTTTTTTGGTTTTAATTACAGGAATTATCGACGGGATTGATGGGTCAATAGCTAGGTTATTGGATATAAAGTCTAAAAGCGGTGCTTGGTTAGATAATGTGATTGACAGGATCAGTGATACATTAATGTTGGTATGTTTAATTCCTGGAAACTTTTTGCTTTTATCGGAATATGGACTTGATTTTACATGGATGATTTGGACAAATATTTTTCTAATCTTTCTTTATGAATACATGAGAGCAAGACATGAAGGTTTAGGTTTGCATGAAACAAAGCCGTTTATGGGTGAAAGAATAACGCGAATATTAGTAACCTTTACATTTTTTCTAATTTATGGTATATCAAGTTTCTTCGTATTAATAACTAATTGGATCAATCCCTCTGCGACCAAAATCTGGGCTTATTCACACTCTGGAACAATAACTTGGAACATGTTAATTTTTCAAATCAGTTTATTATTGATTATGGTCTATTCATCCATTAAATTAGCTAGCTATAGTTTGAAACAATTAAAGATAATGGATAAGAATAGTGGAGAATGAACGAATTTTTAAAATGAATCGCTTTTCAAATATTAATTACGAAACCAAATAAAATATAAAAAAGAGGTTTTAAAATATAAATTTTAAAAGTTTTTTATATGGACTTGTATGGGTAATATTTTTTGTTCTATTACACATATTTTTTCCACCTTTTTTATCATCGGGAACAAAAAGCTCAATTGACACTTTCATTGCCGACCCTTTTACTTATTGGTGGTTCATATTTCCATTAATTGGGCTAATCACATTGTTGATATTGGTTATTTATTATGGAAAATATTTCCTTGCGTCATTTGGTAAGGGTTACCAAATCAAAACACCTTATTATGCAAATATAAGTATATTAATTGCTTCAAAAAATGAAAAAGCACTATTAGAAAGAACATTAAATTCCATTATTACATCAAATTATCCTAAAGAAAACATCCAATTAATTATAATAACAAGTGGTTCAACAGATGGTACAATGGAATTTTGTCAAAATTTTGCAAAAGATCATAATGCAATAGATATAGAAGTTTTATCAGAGAATCTTCCTAAAAAAGGAAAGCCTCCCGCCCTGAATTATGGTCTAAAATACGTAAAAAATGATATTATTGTCCTTTATGATTCAGGCTGTATTTTAGAATCAGATGCATTAAAAAATTTAATAGCACCATTTCAAAACAATAAAATTAATGCGGTTATTGGTCCTGTTTTAGTTAAGAATTGGAAAACCAATAAATTGACAAGGGGAATTTTTCTCGATTATGCTATTGTTTCTGGTGGTGGAATATTATTTGAGACTAAAAATAGATTGGGTTTATCTGCCTATTCATATGGACGAAATTTTGCTGTTAGTATGAAATACCTCAAGAAATATGGAGGTTTTAACGAAGATTCAATGACAGAAGATCTTTATCTTTCTGTGCTTTTAAATTTAGAAGGAATAAAAATTCATTTCTCACCTAAAGCAAAAGTATATGAATATGTGCCAAGTACTTGGGAGATTTTAGCAAAACAACGCACACGATGGCTTGTAGGATATATTTTTGATATGCCACAGTTAATGGCAATGAAAGGCGAAAAAAAGGATGGTAAATCAATAATTATTTCAAGAAATATGACAATGACGCTTATAGGAAATATTGATACGTGGATTCCTATTGTAATTGGATTTGCAATATTTTATTTGATAATTGGAGAGTATTATTTGCTAAGTTGGACCCTCTCCTGTTTATTCTTTCAACTTGGCTTTTTGTTTAATGCTATACGAAAATATTGTGATAAACATTATAGTCTTTTTCTATTCTTTCTAATATCAGGTTATATCCATCTTTATATGTTTTTACGTCAGTTTAGTCTTCCTAAAGAATTAAGTTGGGAAAAAACACCCATGTTGTTAGAAAAACAAGAAGAAGAAATAATAGCTTTATCTGCTAAATAACTTTAAAGGATTTTTTATTTTTTAAACCTAAATCCTCAAATTTTAGGCTGAATAATGTTATTATTATGTGAAATAATTAATGAATAAGAGTAAAAAAATAAGGAATTAAAATTTAATGAAAATTCATCTTATTAATCCAGCGCCTTCAAAATTATCCGATGGTCAGAATGAACCATTATTTCATGCTTCTGCACCTCCTTTAGGATTAATATACCTTGCAACATGTTTGAAAGATTCAGGTCATAACATTTCTATTTTAGATCAAGCAGCTATTAATTATGAAAATAGCGATGTAATTAACTGGGTTAAAAAAGGAGACCCAGATGTAGTAGGTTTTTCAATTATATGTGCATCTGTAGATAATGCAAAATTAATATCTAAAGCATTAAAAACTTGGAATCCAAATCTGAAAATCGTTTTTGGGAATTATCTTGCGACTTTCTATGCAAGAAAAATCTTAAATAACTATAATTGGGTAGATATTTGCGTGAGAGGGGATGGTGAAATAACCTTCTCAGAACTTATAGAAAAAATAGAATTGAACAAAGATCTTAGTGAAGTCGAAGGAATAACATATCAACATAATGGCAAAATTAAGGAGAATAAGAATCGTCAATTTATAAAAAATCTTGATTTATTACCATTTCCTGACCGAAAACTGATTACAAGTATCTATAAGAATCGAATTGGTGGAATTGATGTTACAAATCGAAAATTTACCACATTGGTTACTTCACGCGGATGTCCCTTTTCATGTAATTTCTGTGCCTGTACAGCATTCTCTCAAGGTCTGTGGCGGACACGATCAGTAAATAACATACTTAAGGAAATTTATCAATTAGCAGATCAAGGTTATCAAGAAATACTGTTTGTTGATGATAATTTTACATTAAATACGAAAAGAATAATCGAATTATGTAAAAAAATTAAGAAAGAAAAAATGGATATGGTTTTTATATGTGATGGAAGAGTTAATAATAGCTCCATTAATTTGCTGAGAACTATGAAAAAAGCAAATTTTGAAATCCTAATGTTTGGAATAGAAAGTAGTTCTCAAAGAATGTTAAATTATTATAATAAAAAAATCACGCCGCAAATGAGTGAAATTGCAGTAAATAATGCACGTAAGGCGGGTTTTAAGATGATTGTTGGCTCATTTATGATCGGTGGACTTGATGAAACATATAATGAAGCTATTAATACTCTAAAATTTATTTCAAAACTTGATATTGATTTTCCACATATAATTTTTACTCGAGCGTTACCTGGAACCCAGCTTTTCAATAATTTAATTCAAAAAAATATTATTGATGAAGAAAAACATTGGGAAAGAGGCGTAGATCTTATTGATTTACCTGAAGCAAAAATGAAACGCCAAATAATTTATCAAATAATAAAAGAACAATTCCATAAAAATTTCTTCAGACCTAAATATTTGATTAAAGCATTTTTACGAACGATAATAAGTAGATACCGCCAAGAAATATTTTTAAATCATCTAAATTTCCATGATATAGATAAATTTGTTAAGTTAATCAATAATCCACCTGATTTATTTTAGCTTTAAATTTATAGAGTGAGAAGTAAATTTGAAAATTGCGTTAATAAATCCAAGTTTGGAAATAAAAATCTATTCTCCATGGCCTCCATTAGGAATTCTATATTTAGGAACAATACTAAAAGAAAATGGATTTAAAGTTAAATTATTAGATGCGGCAGCAAAATTTTATGGAAAAAATGAGGTTTTAAGTTGGATTAAACAAGAAAGACCCGATATAATTGGTATAAGTGTCTTTACAGTAGCTTTTCTTCCAACAATCAATCTCATAAAGTTTATTAAAGAATGGAATCCAAACGTAAAAATTGTATTAGGACATTATCATCCTACTATTGAAGCCGAAAATATAATCCATAAATATGGCGATTATGTAGACTATTGTGTGAGAGGGGAAGGTGAATATACTTTATTAGAATTATGTGAATTCTTAGATAAAAATAATGGTAAAGCGCCAAATCATATCAAAGGACTGGCATTTCAAGATTCTAATAAGAAAACAATCTTAACTCCAGATGCTCCTTTAATCTCAGATTTGGATGCTCTTCCTTTTCCTGACAAAAAATTGATTGATTTTGATTATAAATGGAATTTTTCAGGATTTGAGTTCTCAAAATCGAAACTTACATCGATCGTATCTTCTCGAGGGTGTCCATTTAATTGTTCATATTGTGCGTGTACTAAATTTGCGAAGCGCCGATTTCGACCAAGAAGTCCTGAGAATATTGTAAACGAAATGCTTTTAATAGAAGACCAAGGATATACACAACTAAATTTTGTTGACGATAATTTCACTTTGCAACCTAAAAGAACTATAAAAATCTGTCAATTAATTAAAAAAGAAAAAATTGATATCAATTGGCATACAGACGGCAGAGTTGACCAAACTTCTCAAGATATGTTAAATTGGATGAGAAAAGCTGGTTGCAAATCTATATGGTATGGATTTGAAAGTGCAAATCAGCGAATTCTTGATCTTTACAATAAAAGAACTAAGGTAACTCAATTCAATGAGGCAATTCGTAAAACACGTAAAGCGAATATTGATCTTATTGTTGGATTATTTATGCTTGGAGCACCGACAGAAACTATAGCTGAAGTTAAAAATACAATAAATTTTGCTGTAAATTCTGATATTGATGTTCCATTTTTCAATGTCGTTGAAATTTTCTCAGGAACAAAACTATGGGATGATTATATTTCTAAAGAAATAATTAATTCAAATGATAAAGTAAAAGCTCGTGTAGGTAATGAAATCCTTGAAGTTGAGCGATGGGAAACTACAACCAGAGCGATTGACTTTTTGTTATCTACAGAAGAACGAGAACAAATGTTATTTGAAATCCAAAATGCTTATCAATTATTTTTTTCTTTTGAAAGGAAGAAGATATTTCTATTAAAGATGATATTACGTACAATAAAAAGTAGATTTATGCTTAATATGGCATATAACATTATGAGAAATTTTAGAAATGCTATGGATGCAATAACAACATTTCGTAGTTCAAAGCCTAGGGGTTTTGGAACCTATGATGATTGAAGAAATAGAATTAATTCAGAACGAGCTATAATGATAAAAAATAAAAGATCAAGTATTCATCAATGTAAAAAATGAAGATTGCTTTAATTTTTCCCGTTCCAATGGATATGGACAGAAAAGACCCTCGCCCTATGTTCTCAAGCTTTGCCGAACCTTTAGGTTTATTATATCTCGCTGGAGTCTTAATAGAAAATGGATACGATGTATCTATATTAGATCATGGTGCAACTAATTACACTTTTTCTCAAGTATTAAATTGGATAAAAAAGCAGGACCCTGATGTTTTAGGTATTTCGGTCTTAACCCGCTCTTTTCTATCTGGAGTCAAAGTGGCGAAGTTAGCTAAAGAATGGAATCCAAATATTAATGTAATTTTAGGTAATTATCAGACTGTCTGTGCTGAAAAGATATTAATAAAATATGATTTCATAGATTTTTGTGTCCGAGGCGAAGGTGAACATACAATGCTAGAGTTATTACCATTGATTCAAAAAAATAGAACTAACTACGAAGATATTAAAGGAATATATTATAGAGAAAATGGAATTGTCAAATCAACTGCTCCTCGTGAATTAGAACAAGATATAGATAAATTTCCAATTCCTGATCGTAAATTACTTCAGGGTTCTAAATATAAGATGTCTATGGGGGGCTTGGAGATTTCTAGTGAAAAATCTGGAACAATTATCATGAGCCGTGGATGTCCTTATCAATGTCGATTCTGTTCAGTCAATCATGAAAGTTGGCGACATAGGTCAGTGGGGAATATAATTCAAGAATTACAATTTTTGGAGTCTGAAAAGTATCGTGAAATAATGATAATGGATGATAATTTTACAATAAATCCTAAATGGGTAATAAAAATCTGTAAAAACATTATTAAAGAAAAAATCGATTTGATTTTTCATTGTGAAGCCAGAATTGAAGGAACCAAAGAAATGTATGAATACATGAATCGGGCTAATGTTAAAACTATTTTTTATGGTATGGAAAGCGGTAGTCAACGAGTATTAGACTATTATCAAAAAAATATAACCCCCTCTCAGTGCAAATTGGCATTAAAAAAAGCTCGGAAAGCGGGAATTGATATGTTATTCGCTTCTTTTATTCTTGGTGCGCCTATTGAAAAGATTAGTGATATACAAAAAACTGTAAATTCTGCATTAAGTTTAGACATTGATTATGCTATGTTTCATATATTTGAAGTATTTCCAGGTATTAAAATCTGGGATGAATTAATAGGACAAAATAAAATAGATGAAAATAAATATTGGGAAACTGGTGTCCGAGTACCTGAACTTCCATTTTATAATATCGATCTAGATTTTTTAATAGACGTGATAAGAAAAACTTATAAAAAATTTTATTCATTAGGAAGACCTAAATTCATTTTCAAGCAAGTTGCTAGATCATTAAGAAGTAATTATCGTCGTGATAAATTAAAAAATATAGCTAAAGATTTTCGATCATCGTTAAGGATGTTGGATTCATTAAGTGAAAAGAGATTCTAAATATGATTTTATTATAATTTCTTGTTATTATGAAATAATTTAAAACTTTTTTTTTACCTTTTCTTTTTCAGATTCAGTTAATTGCCGCATAACTTTAGCAGGAGAACCATATGCGATAGAATATGGAGGAATATCATCTGCCACCAATGATCCCGTTCCAATAATCGATCCTTTACCAATTTTAACGCCTGGTAATATAATAGAGTATGCACCTATTCTCGCATTTTCACAAATTTTAATAGGCCCAAAACTGAAGCTTCCATGTTTTATATGCATTGCATTATGAGTTAATAATTTCACACCAATTCCACAACCACTACCATCTTCAAATTCAATTAATTCTGGTAAAAGGGGATCTGGTATTGCTTTTTCAGAAATATGGCAATTTTTTCCAATTTTCATTCCAATAAATCGAAATAATTTATTTCTAGCACGCGGCCACCCAGCTAAATATGTAACAATTAAGGAGAATAAATGATTAAATGCGCCTTTTATAAACCATGAAATAGAAAATCCTTGACTCTGAAGATATCTTGCAATAATTAACATTGGTACAGGAGTGAAAAGATATTCATCAGTTTTTATATTAATATAAGTTATTTTGCCTTTAACTTCAATTTCAAATTCAGGTCTCTTATACTTCCAAATTTTTCTTGCTTTTATCAAATCTTTTAAGAATATCAAGAGATCTGTATTTATCACTACTAGGATTAAACTTAATACAAAATTAATGGGTAGAAAGAGTAAAATTAGCATTAACCTCGTATTA
Source organism: Candidatus Thorarchaeota archaeon (assembly GCA_048883105.1). Classification (GTDB taxonomy): domain Archaea; phylum Asgardarchaeota; class Lokiarchaeia; order Sigyniarchaeales; family SOKP01; genus LW40-45. The sequence goes on from JBHLQY010000010.1 coordinate 22,552, forward strand.
AGGGCTAAATCTTTATTAAATAAGATACCAATATGAGTATAATAAATTGCAATGAAAGTGATTAATACGAATCCTAATAGGCTAAAAATATATATTATTGAACCAGTTAACTGTACAGTTTTTGCTAAGTTATATCCTAAAACATATAGTACAAGTAAAACCACGTAAGCAATTAAAATGCCACTATAGACAAATAGACTATATCTATAGAAAATTAATGAAAACCAATATGCTATAAAATTGTAGATTATATCTATTTGTGGAATTGAAATAAATATTCGATTTATAATGAATAATATGACTAATAAAGCACTCAAGAGTAATAAACTAAATGAAGATATAAATCCTTTTTTCATTTTAATAATTATTTTATTATTGAATTTAAAACTTTTATAGAATAATAAAAAATCATCTTTTAATAATAAATGTATTTTCTATTCTCAAATGTCGATTAAACCTAAAATATCGGTTATTATCCCAACATATAACGAGGAGACTAACATAAAAGAAACGTTAATAGCCGTTAAAAAGCAAATATGTGATATTCCTTATGAAATTATTGTAGTTGATGGACAAAGCTCCGATAAAACAGTTTCTATAGCTAAAAATCTTGCGAAAGTGTATATATCACCTCAAAAAGGGAAGGCGTTTCAATTAAATTATGTTGTACCAAAAACATCTGGTGCTTTACTCCTATTCTTAGATGCTGATACATTGATAGAACCATTTTTTTTACAAAAAATTTATAAAATTTTTAAAAAAGATAAAAATCTTTTTGCTTGTAGTGCTAGAGTAAAATATTATGATGGAAATGCTATTACTTTTAAATTAGGGACCCAGACATTTACCATAACAAAATATTTTTTTCTTAACATTAATATGCATTTATGGTATTTTTTTAAAAGTTTATTAGGATATCCTGAACTTTCAGGAACTAATATAATTGTTAGAAAAGATATATTTTATAAAGCAGGTGGTTTTAAGCAACCACCTAATTCATTAGGAATCGACAAGGTGTTCTCAGATTCCTTAATATATCAAATTAGAAAAGTAAAAAAAGGTAAAATAAAAATCCTAAATTTTATTTCGGTATTGACAAGTGGAAGACATTTAACTGTTCGTCGTAGTTTAAAACGCATTAGCCAATATCATTCAAATAAAGATATTTATTATAAATTAGCGAAAAAAAACAAATAAAGGAAAGAAGCGGCTCACATAATGAAAATTGCACTAACCTTTGATATTGAAAGAGATATTCCTAATGTTTTAGATACATATTTCGGAGTGAAAGTTGGATTACTGAAAATATTAAAGATATTAGATAAGTATAATATCAAAGGGACTTTTTTTTGTACTGGAAATGTTGTTGAGCAACTGCCCGAGTATATAAAACCAATTGAGCGTAAAGGCCATGAAATTGCTTGTCACAGTTTAAATCATGAACGATTAAACAAATTGAATTTTAAAAAATGTCAAGAAATAATTTATCAGAATAAAAAGATAATAGAGAAGACTTGTCAAAATTCAGAAATTATTGGTTTTCGAGCTCCTAAATTAAGACCCCCAAAATTCTTATTCCGAGTATTAAATAATTTGGGATTTAAATATGATTCTTCAATTAATTCGCATAAAAAGTTGAAATACTATCAAATAAATAATTATCAAATTCATGAATTTCATCCTTCAAATCTAAGTATATTGTTTAGATTACCTAATCTTATAAGTGAGTCTTTTATGCGAAAATGGATATATAAAAAGAACTTAATTATTTTATGTTTTCATCCTTATGAAGCAATTAATATAAAAACCTTGATGTTCAATCAAAATAATGCGTTCAATATATTTAATAATATCTTGTTTAGACCAGATCGTTGGGGGAATACAGGAAATGCATTTATCACCAGAATTAGTAAGTTTATAAAGGAATCTATTTCGAAAAAAGCCGAATTTATTAGTTTAAATCAATTAATTAGTTAAAGAGATTAATAAATCAACATCTTTTTTTTTATTATTCATCAGAAAATTTCCCAAAACCCGACATTTTTAGATATCTTAACTGCATAATCGTTCTCATTCCGCTACCAAAATGTTTCAAAAAATTCAAACCAAGTTTTCGCTTGTATGAACTTAATAGCATATTAGGAAGTAACTTTATATTTCTAAATGATATAAATTTCCTATATGCTTGTCTAATCAAACCTAATATAATATTTCTCTGTACTTCCGTGTGAGTAAAATCCATTACTCTGATTGAAGCTTCCCAATTTTTATCTTCATTAATAAGTCCCTTTGATACTAGATCATCCCACATTGGGATTCCCGGCCAAGCTTCAACTACATTTAGAAAGAAAAAATCGACACCTGAATTCATTGCAAATTGTATTGTGTTTTGGCATTCGGATATAGTTTCATTGGGAGCACCTACCATAAATAATCCAATAATAAAATCTATTTTAGCTTTTTTAGCCATTTTAATAGCACTAAGAGATTGGTCAGGAGTTATATTTTTATTATAATAATCTAAAATTCTTTGATTAGCACTCTCGATTCCAAAACTAATCGATTTACAACCAGCCGATGCCATTTGTTCAAAAAATTCCCTTGTAACTTTATCAACACGCATTTCAGCATGCCAATTAATATCAAGATTTTCTTTTCTTAATAACTTACAAAATTTTAACACATTCTTAAGATTAAGTGAAAAATTATCATCAACAAATGCAATTTCAGAATATCCTTGTGAAGCTAAATATGAGAACTCTTCAACCAAGCGTTCAGGCGATTTGGATCTATATCGTCTATTTGAAAATTTAGCCACGGCGCAATAAGCACACCCATAAGGACAGCCACGAGTAAAAAAAGTTGTCGCTAGTTTTGAATCCATTAATTCTATTCCAGCTAAATTCTGGCGATATTGAATGTTAAGAAGTGAACGATCGGGAAAAGGTAGATCGTCCAAATTTTTATTTATTGGACAATCAGGATTGTGTTTAATTTTCCCATTAAAAAGATAACTTATCCCTAAAATATTAGTAGGTTCTCGATTGGGATCGTTTTCCAGATAATTAATTAAATTAGATAAAATATATTCATTTTCTCCTCGAACGCAATAATCCACGAGATGATTATACTTTTTTAAAATATTTTCGGCACATATTGTTGGATGATAATGGCCTAAAACAATTTTTACATTTGAATTCCATTTTTTAACCATCTGGGATATTTTGATGGAAGATAAAAATCCTACAGTAAAGGTAGTAATTCCAATAACTTCGGGATCTACTTTTTTTATCCAATTTAATACATCATCAAAACTGAATCCGTTAGACGCTTGATCTAATAATCTAATCTGATGACCTTGTTCTTTTAAAATTGTTCCTAATAATATAATTCCTAATGGTGGCCATTTTTGTCCATAAAATTGTTCTTTTTCTCCTAATACTGGTTTAGGATTGATTAGAGCAATTTTCAAGTTTTTTTAATTCCAGTCTTATTTTTTATTGTTGTAATTTAATATGATGAGAAGATATTAATAACTTCTACTCTTCCTTTATTGATATCATTTTACGTGAAAAAGGGTCGTATCTAATAGATTCTTTTTTACTAATTCCTTTTTCAATTATTTTTTTAAAAATTTTAAATAGTATATTCTCAAATCCAACATTAAAAATTTCATTTTTCCACCTAAAATTCGCCGGAGATCTAATCAATTTAAAGATTGGCACGTTATGGGATTCAAAAACTTTCCTTCCCACAATTGCACTGGTAATTGAAATCATTTCTAGTAGATTTTTATGCTTCAAATAGTCTGGTGCACGTTCTCTCCGAATTTTCGCCCAGCTAAGTAGATTAGACGGGGGATTGAATCCCATTTTTATAGCATGATCATAAATTAGGGTTTTAGGATAAGGAAAGAGGATTTTTACTGAAAATTCACACTCAGGGTTGATCTCTTTAACTTTTTTTATTAAGGTTATGGTTTTTTTTATATCCCTTTCAGTTTCACCTGGAATTCCAATCATCCAGCTATAATCGGCAATAATATTCAACTCTTTAGTAATTTTAGCACTCCTAATGATATCTCTTATTAAAATGTTTTTATTCAAGATATTTAATACTCGTTGAGAGCCTGATTCAGCCCCAAAATACATATGACTACAGCCATGTTCTCTTGCCTCTTTAGCTAATGAATAGTCTACATGATCAACACGCAACTCCGCTTTCCATGTGATGTCTTGCTCTTTAAAATAAATAAAAAGATTTTTAATTCGTTTTGAATTTGCGAAAAAATAATCATCATAAAAAGTAATTTTTTTGGCACCAAAATCTAAGGTTCTATCAAGCTCTTCAATACATTTCTCGGCTGTCCATCCTCTCCAAACATTGTTAAATAGAGTATTATAACAAAAAGCACATTTAAACGGGCAACCACGGCTGGTTATAATGTTGAAATTCCGATTTTTTATATAACGCTTTGGATTTATTAAATCCCATGAAATACTCAATTTATTTATATCAGGACTTTTTAACAAGTCACTATCGGGATTGTGAAAAATTTTTTTGCCTTTTTTTAAAGAAAGACCATTTATTTGACTTTTATTTTTACCACTTATTAATTCATGATAGGATTTTTCACCCTCTCCTCGAATAACAAAATCTATTAATTTATTTTGAAGAGTCTGGGTTGGGAGAATAGTTGAGTGGATGCCACCCCACACGATATTAATTTTATTAAATTCCTTCTTGATAGATTTACAAATTTTCAAAGCATGATAAATCTGTGGACCAGTCATTACAGAAACGCCAATGTATTCGGGCTCATAATTGGAAATAGCATTCTTTACTTGTTGGGGTGTATCAAATCGCAAATCGAAGATTTTTACATCCACGTTTCGATTTATTAAGTAATCAGCAATAAATAAAATGGAATAAGGAGGAGTAGGGATTTGAGTCCCTGCAAATTCAAGTTGAGGATAAATTAATATCGTACTCATTTTATTTCCTAATATACTCTAAAAAATTGGGCTGTAAATTATAAATAATTCTTATTTATTAGTTTTTATTTAGAAGATGTTATCGTATTATATATTGTAATTTACTTAAATATAATTCCTTGAGGGATTTGAAAGGATTTAAGATTAATGAAAAATTTAGTATTTATTTTTGAATTTCCAAAGAAACATCAATAAAAGATTCTTTTTTATTACTTGAAATATGAATATCTTCAACATTGCAAACTACTTTTAAATTTAAATTCCGTAAATATATTCCCTCAGTAATACCGCACATTACATAAAAAAAGTAGATGAAATCATCAGAATTATCTAAATATTCTGAATTTTTGATCCTATATACAATCTTATTCTCTTGTAGTTTATCAATCGAAATATCTATATCGTCTTGAAAAAAATCAAATGAATTATAAAATTCTTTAAAGAGTTTTAAATAAGCTTTCTTATCAGAAATTCCTCTTATTTTTTCGATTTCCTCACGATATGCATCTCCAAGAGAAAATTGAAAGTGATTTAAGAGTTTTAAACCAACATCTTTAAAGATTTGCTCATTGTTTGGAAATTCATTTTTTAACGCAAATAATAGCGCTTGAATAAATGAGTTAACTAAATCTTTGCGTAAATATTTTCTTTTCTTACTAAAATATAAGCGCGCAGCTCCTATATCCTTTTTATTTACTAATTCTTCAGCTTCTAAGATGCCTAAATATTTTGAGACGGTATTGCGATGAATCCCAGTTTTATTTGAAAGTTCAGTAATTGTTAAACCAGAAACTGAGTCAGATAATTTATTTAATATTATTGATTTTTTATCATTTTTATAATCCATTATTATTAGAATTAGCAACTTATTATTTATATATTCGTCATTAATGTTAAGCATTGTTGCTAACATTTAAATATTCAATTGATTAATAATCATAATAATAACAATATAAAATTTAAAAAATCAATAATAATAATTACATAAAATTAACAAACAAAACATAGTAAGAGGACTGATTTATGATTACTGATCGAATTCTATTAACAACACCTTGCTATCCCTATCCATCTTTACCAGCCAATGATTCACTCACAGATGCTACAGGTCAGCGTTTTACCCACGCAGATGATATCTTTACGATAGTATCGCATACACATTGCTATGCTAATCATATCTTAGCGCAAAATATTGATATTCCCGCAACTTTACTTGAATACCCTAGATGGCAGAATTTTACAGAGGAGGTTGATAAAGAATATGCCATAATTGGCATTAGCTCATTTCCAGTACATCTTGATATGGTTATGAAAATGTGCGAGTATATTCGGGAAAAATCTCCGGAAACAACAATTATGTTGGGTAGTTATGGAGCTCAAGCCTTTGCAGCTCAATACGATGAAGAAACGAAAAAAAAATATATAGACCATGTAGTACAGGGTGAGGGTGTGCAATTTCTCCGCGAGTTTCTAGGAGAAGATACGAATCGGCCTATAACACAAAAATTAATGCCTAAATGCGGGGGTGCTCCTGCCTTTATTAACAAATATCCTAGAGGTGGAATAGGGTTTTTAGTTACGGGATTGGGATGCCCTGGGGGCTGCGATTTTTGTTCAACTACCGAAATGTATGGCGGTAAACGAATTGAATTACTCTCACCAGATGATTTTGTTGACCATGTCGAACTCTATCGCAAACACTTTGACAGATTATCATCCGTTTTTGTAATTGAAGAAGATCATTTCCGACACCCCCGTTGGCTTGTCAGAACCAAAGACAGATGGCAAAAGAACATTGATCTCATTGAAAATGTCGATTGGACTGGATTTGGCTCGGTAGATTTTATTTGGCATTTTGCCAGCAATTACGGCTGGGATGCCATCCCCGAAACTGGAATGGGTGCGGTTTTCGTGGGTGTGGAATCTAAATTTGCCGGAGAACATGGATATCGAAAGGTTAAAGAGGCTGATGCCCGGGAGGTTTTCCATAAACTCCATTCAATGGGAATTCGTACTCTAGGTGCGTGGATATGCGGATGGGATTATCATAATCATGCAAATATGTATGAGGATCTTAATTATTTTGTGGCCTGTAAGCCAACTTATGAACAATTAACACGCTTATCTCCATTCCCAGGGACCGAATTATGGCGTAAACTTAAAGATCAAGGAAGAGTAATGAATGTACCGTGGGAAGATGTACATTTTTGGAGTGGTGCACAGAAAAACATCTCTATGGAAACCCACGAAACGCTGAATCTGACAGAATATGGCTATGATCTGCTTTATAAAACCTGGGGTTCCTCCATGTTACGCAGATTTGAAGTTTCACTTAACGGATATGAGTTCTGTATGAATTCTGATAATCCACTGATGAGGGAACACCGATCCAAATTATTTAAACGAGCTTGTACAAGCACATGGCTTATGTTAGCAGCTATGGAACGCTTTGCACCAAATGGCGTTGTGAGGAGAAGGGTGTTTAAAGCTGATGAAAGATTTAGAGAGATGCTCGGAGAACCAACAAAAACGATGAATTTAATGAGTAAAGGTATCGAAAAGCGCGCATTAAAATTCAAGATGAAACATATGTTTGATCCATGGAACCGAAGACCAAGGGAAGAACCTGCCAAAATATACCTTTATAATAAAGACAAATCCATTAAAGATGATGATATTCCTTACATAACCGAATATCCTAATAAAATCCCTAAAAAAATACGAAGGGAAATGAAGATGAATAATTTTAAATTCAACCTCATGAACAGATTCTTGAGAAGAATGGTTAGAAAAAAATCTGAGAAAAGCGAGTTAGATGAATTAATGCTGGAATATCTGGAAAAACGTAGCTATGGAGGATTTTAAAATTTTCTAAAGAATAAAAGGGATATTTGGTCTTTACAATGAGTGAAAAATCAAATCTTAATTCGATCCCAAGTAATAGCCCGGTAAGTAGCATTCCATCCGATTATTATCCTCAAGGATGCGGATTCTGGTATGAATTAACAGAAGGTCTGGACGCTGGAAAAAAAATTTTTTATAGAGATAGCAATCATGGAACAGGAGAACCGGAAATTACTATTGTTTTTGTTCACGGCAATCCTGAATGTTCCTACACATATAGAGATGTTATCAAGGACTTGATCAGATCTGCCAAGAAACCTTTCAGGATCGTAGCAATGGATCATATTGGTTTTGGCTTGTCTGATCAAGCTTCATTTGAAATGGTTTGTATGGATCATGCTAAGAATCTATTAGAACTTATAGAACATCTTGATTTGAAGAACGTAACTCTAATAATACATGATTGGGGTGGTCCAATTGGTATTGGTGCTTTCTTGAAGGTCCCTGAACGTGTATCTAATCTTATTATATTAAATACTACTGTTTTTCCATTTCCAAAAGCAGGTATAACATACGAGAATTATCCATTAAAACAGTTTCCATGGTGTAAGACACCAAATATAATCCCAAACAATTTATGGGGCGCATTTGCTTCTTATGCAATTTTTTATAATCCTGAGGATCCGAAAGAATTAATATCGCTCGTTCCTACTATGCTTACCACAGCAAGAGAGAAGGGTAGTTTCTCAGAAGATGAAAGTGTACCTCAAAAAATCTTTAGAGAGCAGTTTCAGTCGGAAGCAAATGTAATGAGTTCCAAACGTTTAGTTCTTCAAACGCCAGTGTGGGGTTATGGAAATACATATAAAGAACCTAATCTTGGTGAGCGTGATACGACTCCTTTTTATCGCTTTATACAGGACAATATTAGCAATATTTGGGGTCCTAAGGGGCAAAATATTGGTATTCGTGCAGTCTTAGGAAAATGGGACCCATCAGCTAAAGATGAAGTCATGCAGCAATGGATCGATCATTTACCTCAGCTTGAAGGGCATGTTAAAGTTTTTGAAAAGGCAAACCATTTTATTGAAGAATGCGAACCTGAAGCGATTGCGAATGCGATAATTGAAGTTGCGAACTTAAAATAGGTAACTGTTTTTTTTCTTAATTATAAATTGAACTCGCAAATAAATCTTCATTTTGATTTTTCATTGTCTAATTTGGACTATATGTTGATTGAAAGAATTTAATATTTTATAATATTATAAAATTTATTCAATATTAGTAAACAAGAAGAATATGGCTTTAACACCTAAAAAAATATACGAAGATTTAAAGAAAAAAGAGATAGATAAGCAATCGGCCGCTGACTTGTTAATATTTTTAATAGAAAATGCCGATTATGTTGAAACTAGGTTGGAAAGTATAAATACTTTACAAAAAATTGATTTTAAGAACAAAAAAATTTTTTCAATTTTAGAGAATTTATTAATATCTGATTCTTATGAAGAAATTAGAACTTTAGCAGCTAACACCTTAAAAGTTCTATTTCGAGAGAAGGCTTTATCTCCTTTAAAATGGGCATTAGAACATGAAAAATCGTGGCAATTTTTAATGAAGCTCGTCTTAATTATATGTGAAATTGATGATAAAGCAGCTAAGTCCATTTTAATCGATAAAATAAAGAAATTTGATATTTATAAATTTAACATAAGTCTTAGTACTTTTTTTAAAACTAAAGAACTTCGAAAGTTTAACAATGAAAAACTTATTGAAATTATCAATAACTATGTTATCATTAATTATTTTGAAGATCTTTTAAAAGAAATCAATTATGAAGTAGAAAAAGGCTTAGTAACCGAATTAAATTTGTCATATATTAGTAAAAATGTGTTTGGATGGAAAATTTTAACAAATTTAACTACTTTTTTAAATATCTTCAAGTATCTTAAAAAGTTGGAATTAAAAGATAACAGAATTGCGACATTTCCGGATTCTATTGTATATCTAAATTCTCTTAAATATTTGGATTTAAGTCATAATATAATAAATACATTACCTGAATCCGTTAGTAATCTTAAATCATTAGAGTATTTAAATTTAAGATATAATAACTTATCAGAGATTCCAAATTCAATTGGTTCACTAAAGTTATTAAAAACTTTAGATTTAAAACATAACAAATTAACAACCCTTCCAAAATCAATAAGTAAATTAAAATCGCTGGAAGTGTTAGATCTACACGGTAATCAATTTAATACAATTCCAACTTCATTAGAGGGGCTCTCCTCGCTTAAAAATTTAAAATTGGGTCTAAATCATTTGAAATATGTCCCAGATTGGATAAAAAATCTCCGCTCTCTAAAAAAATTAGGATTAGGCGGGAATAAATTGTTATCTAATTTTCAAGAATGGATTGATTTTCTGCCCTCTATAAGAGAATTAAATTTATATGACAATGATATCAAAGAATTACCTGTATCGATAGGATCATTAAATTCTTTAGAAGTATTAATATTACCTAACAATCAACTAACAACATTACCAGAATCATTTAAGAATCTATCTCTTAAAAAACTTGATCTAAGCTATAATAATTTTACTTCTCTCCCCGAATGGATTGGTTCTTTTTCTTCATTAGAGGAATTAAACCTAAATGGCAATAACCTTAAAGCACTCCCTGAATCGATTGGATCCCTTTCTTCTCTTAAAATTTTAAGTTTAATTTTAAATAAAGATATCACTAAACTTCCCAAAGCGATTAAAGATTTACAAAAAAAAGGACTTCAAATCAATAAATAACGCTCTCGAATTATTATTCTTTTTAACATTAAAGTAAATTTCGTGTTATAGCACCGAAAAAACTCGAAAATAATGTAATTTATTAAATTAAACAAATTTTGTTTTATCAAAAGGATTTGGGATTTTAGGGATAAATTATGACAATTGATGATTTAACGGCATTGATAAAAAAAAAAGGATTTCGAGACACGTTTCACATCTTAACTTCATCTAAGGACTATAAATGCGAAAAACATGCTTTCTATAACGAATTAAATCAGTTTAGTTATTATAATTCATTCTTTCGCATTAAAGAGGAGTTACTTAAAAGAGAGTTAATCGAAATTGAAATAAACGATAGCAAGAAGCATATAAAGCTAACCGAAAAAGGCATAGAAGTTTATCATAAATTAATGGAAATTAACGATATAATCAATGAAAATTAAATTTAAACAAAAATTCAATCTTTCTTTTTTTTTCATTTCAATCTAAATATATCATTGATTTTTTAATATAGAGAGAATTTAAAATATTTTTTTTAATTTATAATCCTTAATTTAAAAAAATTAAAGCTATTTTCTAAAAATAATGGATATTACTCCTAAATTAATTCATAAAAATTACAATAATAAAGAGATTGACAAATCCTCTGCTATTGAACAATTAGTTTCATTAATAGAAAATTCCGAAAACTTAAACTCTAGGTTAAATTCCATTAAAATTTTAGGAGTGATTGACGCTAGGACTAAAAAAATATTTAGAATTTTAGAAAATTTGCTAATATCAGACGAATCAGCTCAAATAAGGCAGCTGGCAGCTGAAACTATTAAAAATCTTTTTCCAGAAAAAGCTTTAACACCAATGATATGGGCTTACAAGCATGAAACTTCCGTAAATTGTTTAACAACTATAATTGCAACATTAGGCGAAATTAATAATCAAAAATCAAAAGCTTTTTTAATTGATAAAATTAATAAAATCGAGAATCCTCAATTTGTAAAAGGTTTAAATAGCATCTTTAAAACTAGAAATATTGAGAGTCTAACGGGCACTGAGCTTGCAGACATAATAAATAATTACATTATAATTAATTATTTCGAAAAAAAATTCATAAGAATCAACTTTACAGCAAAGAATGCCTTAGTGACCGAATTAGATTTGTCTTGTGTCAGTAGTAATATTTTTGGTTGGAACATATTAAAAACATTACCCGACTTTATATCAAATTTAAATTCGCTTAAAAAGTTGGATTTAAAAATAAATAGGATTTTAAGGATTCCTTCGTCAATTGGCTCTCTTTCCTCTCTTGAATATTTGGATTTAAGTAATAATATAATTAAAAACCTTCCCGAATCCACAGGTAATCTTAAATCGTTAAAATATTTGTACTTGAGATATAATAACTTAAAAGATCTTCCACACTCCATTGGCTTACTTAAATCCTTGCAGATTTTAGATTTAAGACATAATAAATTAGTTTCTCTTCCAAATTCAATTAAAAATTTGTCTTCTCTTGAAATATTAGATTTGCATGGAAATCAATTGAATGAACTTTCTGAATCATTGGAAACATTAACTTCACTTAAACAACTTGAATTAGGTGTTAATAATTTGAATAGCATTCCAGAGTGGATAACTAGGCTTCCGAAGTTAGAAAAATTAGGATTAGGAGGAAACAAATTTTTGAACAACCTTCCGGAATGGTTAAATTCTCTTCAATCACTAAAAGTATTGCATTTATACGATATGAATTTAAAGGAACTTCCGGAATCTATTGGATCATTATCATCTTTAGAAGAGTTAACTATAAGAAATAACATTCTTACAACATTACCATTGTCGTTTAGAAAATTGATATCTCTTAAAAAACTGAACTTAAGCTGGAATTATTTTACAAACCTTCCTGAATGGATAGATTCTCTTTCTTCCTTAGAAGAATTAAATTTATGGGGGAATCGTATTGAAAAACTGCCAGAATCGATTGGATCCCTCTCATCACTTAAAATCTTAAATTTAACTTATAATAAATTAAAAGATATCCCTGAATCCTTAATAAAATTGGAAAATAGCGGACTTACTATATTCAAATAAAATTAATGGTATTAAATCAACTTTCAAAAAACTATGAAACTCACTCCAGAAAAAATTTACGAGAACTACAACAATAGAGTTTTGGATAAGGTTTCAGCAGTTGAAAATTTAATCTCAATCATTGAAAATAGCGATAACATCAACAGCAGAATTGAAGGTATTGAAACTCTGAAAAAAATTGATATTACGGATAATAAAGCATGTTTTAAACTTTTAGAGAATTTATTGATTAGCGATACATTCGAAAAGATAAGAAATACAGCAGCCAAAGTTATTAAGCAAAAATTTTTAGATAAAGCTTTGGAACCCATGAAATGGGCACTTCAGCACGAAGAATCTCCTTTATGTTTAAATACTATATATAATACCATAATTGAAGTTATTTCGAAATTAGAAAGAGAAAAAGAACCTTCTGCAAAATCATTATTATTAGATGAAGTAAAAAAAATGAATGAAAGAGATTTTAAAATTAGTTTTGAGATATTATGTGAAATTAAGCCTATTAATGATTTTACTAAATTAGAATTGGCGAGTATATTAATTAATTATTTTACGCTTGTGTTTTTAAAGAAAACCTATTGGAGATTAAAATATAAAATTGAAAAATGCAAAATCATTGAATTAAATTTTATCTTTAAAGGTCTAACCAGTTTGCCGGAAGCAATAAAAAACCTCTCATCGTTAAAAACATTAATTTTTAGATATAATCAGATTTTAAGCATACCCGATTGGATTGGATCTCTTTCTTCTCTAGAAAGCCTCAATTTAAACGTTAATAACATTATTAGTCTGCCTGAATCAATAGGTTCACTTTCTTCATTAAAAGAATTATCTTTATGGAAGAATGAATTAAATTCTCTTCCTAAATCTATAGGTTCTCTGTCTTCTTTAGAGATTTTAAATTTAAGACTCAATCAGTTAGAGACAATTCCAGATGTCATTGGCAACATAACTTCTCTTAAGGAATTAAATTTGCACGATAATAAATTATCAAAACTCCCATATTCAATTGGTTCACTTTCTTCATTAGAAAAACTTAATTTAAGTTGGAACGAATTAAAGTCAATACCTGAATCTATCGGTTCCTTATTATCACTTAAAGAATTAGATTTAGGAAGAAACGAATTAGATACTATTCCACACTCGATTAGCTCACTTACTTCATTAAAAGAATTAAATTTAAGCGAAAACAAATTAACTACTATTCCCCAAACTATTGGGAATCTTTCCTCCCTTCAAATTCTGAATCTATCAAGAAATGAATTGATAAAATTGCCAGAAACTTTAAATAAACTTACCTCACTAAAAGAATTATATGTGGGAGATAATAGATTGATCAACAAATACTCCAAAGCAATAAAAAATTTGGAAAGGATGGGAGTTCAAGTGTACTATTAAAGTATAAATTATTGCGTTTCGTATAATTCTTTAATTTCTGCAACTGTTGTTATATCTTTTGGTCCCTTTTCAGGTCTTAATCTTTGAAATACAGGAAATCTCATTGAAAATCCTAAGGAAGAAAATTTTTCGCTTACGGTGATCTCATCTCCAATAATTTCAATAACTATTTCTGGTCTAAACCATACGTCAGGAGTGTCTTCGCATATGACATAATTAGGCTTTCTAGTCACCTCATATTGCTTCATATCTTTCATGAGCGTTTCCATTATCTCATCCGTCCATCCCGAAGCAACGCGAGTGAAAGCCTCAAATATATCATTTTCAGGATCATAGACTGCTCCAACATATGTACCATACACACCTTTTCTGCGCCCTCTTCCATGAAACGCTCCAATCAAAACAACGTCTACAGAATCTTTTAATTTGCCTCCTTCCAATCCCTTCAATTTTAACCATAAAAATCCACGATTTCCTGCTTGATATATAGAAGTATCATTGAGAGACTTTGCCATAATCCCCTCAGTTCCGTCTTTCCTTGCTTTATTAAAAAAATCTAGAAGTTCTTCAGTAGAATTAATGAAAAGAGAGTTAACCACCCTCAAATCATCTTTTTCCACAATTATTTCTTCAAGTTTTTTTCGACGCTCTGGAAGAGGTCTATCAACAAAAGATTCGTTTTCATACATTAAAAGATCAAACAAGAATACACATACAGGTACTTCTTTTGCTATATCTTCAATATTATGTACGCGCCTTCTTTTACTTAAAACTTGAAATGGCAGCATTTTTTCGTAAAAAGAATCCATTGCCACAACTTCTCCCTCAATAATGACATTCTCGGCCTTGACATTTTCTTTTATTGTTTCACATACATCTGGGTATTGTTCAGAAATTTCTAGCAATCTTCGAGAAAATAATAATACGCTTCCATCTTGTTTGTGGATTTGAAGTCGCTCACCATCTAATTTATATTCAGCTATAAATGGAGATCCTAACCTAGTGATAATTTCTAGATATGGTACCCTTGAAGCTAGCATCATTCTAACTGGAGTACCATATGTAATTTTAATCTTTTTTACTTTTTCAATACCTTTTTCTGCCAAAATTTTAGAGACATCGCCCAAATCGGGATGTAAATTAAAAGCCTTTTCAATTATCTCTCTATTTTCTTTAGAACCCGTAAAACCAACTGCTAAGCCATCTATAATTGTTTGGGTTGAAACTCCCACTCGCAATGTCGAAGTTATTATTCGCAATAAATATTTTGTTTCTAAGGGAGAAAATTTCCCCATGAGACCTCTTAAAATACCTAATTTAATGTCATGGGAGCCAGGTCCTTCAGTTTTAGCAATTTTTTTTAGCTCAGAATACAATTCATTAATTTCTAAAGAACTTGATTCTGTAGCAATTTCTTTTCCAAAATCAATTAAAGACTTTTGCTTTTTCTTTTTGGATAAAATTAATTCAGCTGCAGCTCCTACATCTCCTTTTTTTACCAAAATTTGCTTAATTTTTTCTTTATTAATTCCTGTATGAACAGAGACAGCCTCAATTATCATTTTTTCGGCAATGCCCATTTTTGGAAATTGCTTTATATTTGAAACTAATTGCCCTTGTAATAAATAAATAAGTTTATCTAAATCGTCGAAAGTTCTATTCTCTTTAATTTGTTTAAAAAAATTTGATAGAATATCTATCATTTCGAGTCTTTTTGTAGTACTTTCTAACTCTGAAAATAGTTGTGCTAATTTACTGAATTTCATAAATTAAACTCAATAAAAATTTGATTAAATGAAATAATGATTAATTACATATTTAAATAATAATCTAATCTATTAAACTTTTAAATTTATAAATGTGAAAAAAAATTGAGAAAAAAATTATTATATTAATTTACTAAGCTCTACGTATTTCTTTTGAATTTCAGTCTTAATATTTTGACTTATTCCTGAAAATGAATTTGCTGAAAACTTTATTGTGCCCTTCTCAGTGATTGTAAACTGACACAATGGCCCGTCCATCATCTCTATAGCATAACTTCCATCTTTTTTTTTACTTACCCAAATATCGTCGTAATGCTCTAATACTGCTTTTAATACAAAAGAAACTCTTGCTTCCTCAATAGGACTTTCTGCAACTGTTTCTACTTCTTCTGGGGCGGGTTCTGCTTTCGCTACTGGGGTAGCAGGAGTAGATTCTAATTTGACAACAGGTTTAGGTAATTTTGAGGCTGCAGGCTCTACAATAGGTTCAGGAGAAGGCTCAGCTTTGGTAATTCCAACATCGATTCCACTCATAGAAAAAGTTATTACAAAATTATCTAGTTGTTTAACAGTTTTTCCTAATATTGCTTGAAATTCTTCATTTATTTCATCAGTTTCAGGGTCCCTCCCTATTTTTCTTTGATCAATTTCTCTTATTTCCTTAACGTCACGTCCTATAATACTTTTTCCAACTGTATATCCATGGCCTTTAAGTGATTCTGCTTGCCTTAATGCTGTTCTACGTGCCACTAAACCTTGCTTTCGACCATGCCAAAGCCAAATTGCTTGACTAGACTCATCAAGAACTATAATTGAGCGATCATCAGTGAGATTTTCTTTTCCCCATTGAATAGCCACTGAATCTCCTCCCTCTTTCACGTTAAACATTAAGCCAAACGAACCTTGCGACATTTCGCTATTCTCCTCTTTTTACTTAAATTCCTATTAGTATTTAGATATATCGTATTTATTATTATAAAAATAAAATAGTTTTAATCAATTTAAAAATTAAGGTTTCAACATATATAAAAATATTATTAATTCAGTTTTAGATAGTCTAATTGAAACTTAAAAACTAAAATAAATCTAATTAAAATATTGTGTGCAAATCAAAAATTTCAAAATGAATGAATAATTAAATTTAGTGATACGTTCTTAATTTGCATTTAATTGATGTGATTTTAGATGAACAACAAAATTTTAAAAATAACTATCCCCAAAGGTAGTTTACAAGAAGTAGTAACTTCATTTTTTGAGAGAGCTGGACTTAAATTAAGTTTTGCTTCAACTCGTGACTATCGTCCTTCCATAGGTGATCCAGAGGTTTATATAAAATTATTGAGACCTCAAGAAATTCCAAATTATCTAATAGGTGAAGATGAGTTTGATTTGGGAATTTCAGGCATAGACTGGGTAAAGGAAACGGATGCTGATGTTGAGGTTATTTTAGATCTTGAAATTGGTGGTGTGAGAATTGTATTTTGTGTTCCTGCGACTTGGGATCATATTAATTCACTTGATGATGCTCTCGAAGAATTCTATAATAGCAATAAAATATTGAGAATTTCAACAGAATATTTAACATTGTCATTAAATTATATAAAAAATAATAGTACTTATAAAAAACTATACGGTGATAAGGCTCCATTAGTAATTACTCCTTGGAAAACTTGGGGAGTGAATGATAGAGTTAAAATATTTTTATCGTTTGGTGCAACTGAAGCAAAACCCCCTGAAGAAGTAGATGCGATAATAGATAATACAGAAACAGGATCAACATTGAGGGCAAACAATCTAAAAATAGTGGAAGTGTTGGATACGTCTAATGCAGTTTTAATTGCTAATAAATATGCTTTAAAGGACGAATGGAAAAAAGAGAAAATAAAAGATTTGAAAGTTCTTTTAATGGGTGTAATAGAAGCTTCCAAAAAACTTCATATTTTCATGAATGTTCATGAGGATAATTTAAAAGAAATATTGGCAAGATTGCCAGCATTAAAACGCCCAACTATTTCAAATTTAGCTGGGGAAGGATCAGAGGGATGGTATGCCATAAATACAATAATAAAAAAAGACGAATTTTTAAGTTTGATTCCAATGTTGAGGGCCTATTGTCAAGGTTTAATCGTACATGAGCCACGACAAGTTCTACCGTTCGAGGATATTTAAAAATAAAATGGATGATATTATTGGTCTCGTTAAGAGTTATTAATTCAGATGAAATTTCGGAAAATACTATCTCAAAATATCTCCCTCGAACAGTTTCTCAGCTGGAAGAAATAGTAGATGATGTAAAAAAGATTATCAATGAAGTCAAATTAAACGGAGATACAGCAATTATTAATTTTTCTAAAAAATTTGACGGTGTAGAGTTAGATGAATCAGAAATTCAAGTAACCTTTGACGAGATAGAAAAAGCATATGATAAAATTGATCAAAAGTTATTAGAAGCTCTCAGATTTGCGAAAAAGAATTTAAAAAAATTTCATGAATCCCAAAAAAATGAAGAATGGGTAATAGATGTTTTAGAAGGCGTAAAAGCCGGTCAAATTTATCGTCCAATAGAGTCAGTAGGCCTATATATCCCTGGAGGTCGTGCAATATACCCTAGCACTGTTTTAATGGCTGCGACACCAGCTCAAGTAGCAGGTGTGAAAGACATAATTATATGCTCACCTCCTCAGAAAGATAAAAAAATTGCTCCTGAAATTCTTGTGGTAGCTAATGAGTTTGGCATCTCTAAGATATATAAAGTTGGAGGTGCACAAGCCATTGCTGCTATGGCATATGGTACAGAAACCATTCCTAAAGTTCAAAAGGTTTTTGGACCAGGAAATAAATGGGTAAATGCTGCTAAGCAAGTACTTTCAAATTTTATTGCGATTGATACACCCGCTGGGCCATCGGAAGTATTAATCATCGCAGATGATAGTGCTGAAGTTAATTTTGTTATTGTAGATTTTCTTTCTCAGCTAGAACACGACCCTGATAATATTGGAATCATTGTTTCTGACTCTGCACAGCTTATTGAAAATATAAAAACCGAATTAAATTCTTTTCTCGAACAATCAGAAAGAAAGGAAATCATCAAATCTGCTCTAAACAATTCTTTAGTAATTAAAGCTAAAAATATTGACGATTGTATAAGAATCAGCAATATTATTGCTCCAGAACACCTTGAACTATTAATTAAAAATCCTAAAGCTATATTAAAAAAAATAAAAAACGCAGGGGCTATATTTTTAGGAAAATATTCACCAGTTCCTCTTGGAGATTATAGTGCTGGAACGAACCACATACTTCCAACAGGCGGAAATGCGAAAAAATATTCTGGCTTAAATATATATGACTTTTTAAAAATAATTGATGTTTTAGAGTGTAATAAAGAAGGTTTAAAAATTCTGAGCGAATCCGCTACTAAAATTGCAGAATTCGAAAAATTTTATGCTCATAAAAAGTCTATTGAAGAAAGATTAAAAGATTAAAGTTGATTTATATTAAGTATAAAAATAAAATAGAAAAACTAGTTATTTAATAGATTTTAAAAAGAAAATTAGGTATTAGATATGGATATTAATAATCTTTTTAGAGAGACACTTAAAAATTACTCTGCTTATGAACCCGGAGAACAACCAACTGGAGATGGTTGGACCAAGTTAAATACTAACGAGAATCCCTATCCTCCTATACCAGAAGTAATAGAAGAAATAAAAAATGCTGTTAATGATAAACTCAGATTATATCCTGATCCATTAGCGCTTGAAGTTCGTAAAGCAGTATTAAATCAATTAATACAAGATAAAGATACTTTAACTAATCGGAATACAATTTTTATTGGAAACGGTTCGGACGAAATATTAGATGTGATTTTTAAAGTTTTTATTGATCCGGGAGATGAAGTCGTGTTTTTTTATCCTTCATACGGTATGTATAAAGTTCTGGCTACACTTTATAATGCAAGAATCAAAGAAATAAATTTAAATGAAAACTTTTCGCTACCTGATGGTGCTTATTCAGCAAAAGGTAAATTAATGTTTATTAGTTCACCGAACAATCCGAATGGAAAATCGTTTGGCAATGCTGCGATTTTAAAAACTTGCAGTACATTTCCGGGAATTGTAGTTGTTGACGAGGCATATGCTGATTTTTCAGAACAAACTTGTTTACCTCTACTGAAAAAAGTGAAAAATTTAATAGTGGTACGAACATTTTCTAAAAGTTTCTCTTTAGCGTCATTAAGATTCGGATATGCTTTAGCAGATGCCTCAATAATTAAAGAAATGAATAATGTAAAATTGCCTTTCAATACAACATATTTAACTCAAATTGCTGCCATAGCTAGCATAAAATATAGAAAAAAAATTTTTGAGCAAATTAAAAAAATTATTGAGGAAAGACAGAGATTAACGCAAGAATTAAATTCTTTTGAGGGTGTTTCCGTATTGCCCTCTGATGCTAATTTTATACTTGTTAAATTTGAAGATAAATCCAAAGCATTGAAGTTTGTTTGGGATTTTAAGGATAAACATAAAATCTTAGTAAGGCATTTCAGTAAAGCGGGGCTTTATCCATATATAAGGATCACTATCGGGACAAAAGAGCAGAACAATAAACTATTAGAAGTTTTTAGTTCGCTCGCTGCCCAATATCTCTAATATGTAAATTTAAAATTTTCTTAATAAATTATAAAAAAAGTCCGGTGGTAAGACATATCATTTCTCCAAAAGGGTGATTTAACTCCAATAGAATGTATAAATTGTGGATACAAAATAGTCCAACCTTATCCAAAAAATAAAATCTGTCCTAATTGTCGCAAAAGTTACCTTGAAAAAGTTATTGATAAAACAAAAAAGAAAAAGAAGAAAAAAAAGAAAAAAAAAGGAAAAATAGAAGAAGAAGTACAAGAGGGCCTTCAACCTAAACAATTTGAAACTATCGATAAAACCGTTACATCAAAATTGCAGGATAAAGTAAAAGTAAAGAAAAAAGTTCAAGGGGTATCTTTAGAATCTGATCGAATTGAATTGCTTAAAGGAGAGTATATTAAATTACTTGGTATTGTATCAGTCGAACGAACACCTCTATTTTGTAGTAATAAAAAATATGTATATTTTCTTGAGCTAACGAGCAATTTAGATTTTATTGCTACTAGTATTTTAGGTGGAGTACTTGATAAAATGCTCCTTATTGCTGAGAATAACGAGAAAGAAAAGTGCCAGTTTTTTGTAAAAAATAATATAATTTATATAGTATATGGATTATTTCCTGACAAGAAAGGTAAATGGCTCCTCGAACAAATGGCAAATCATTTTTCAGATTTAGTAAAAGGTAACAATGTTGATCAGCTTGAAAAATTTGAGAAATTTGAAATAGAAAGAGAATTTAACAGGCGAATAAAATTTATTTTAAGTGAATATCTGAAAATGCAAGAAATTTTCTCAGATCAAGATATCCCTTACGTAGAAGATAAAATTAGAATCGACTATGTTGGTTTATCGTCTAAATCAATTGGTGTTATATCACTTTTACTTGGAGACGAATTAAACGTCGAAGTTCCGGGAGTATACGAAGATCCAGCAGAAGAAATTGAGATGAAAGAATCAGTATTAACCGCAAAAATTGAGGCGATTGCAGCAAATACGGTTGGAAATACAAATGCGATGCCAAAATGGATTGCAGTTAAATTGGGATTTCAAAATTATCGATTCTTAACTTTTAATAAATATATAAACGATTATTTCTTATATTTTCTGAGCGAAGGAAATTTAGGAAAAACTCAAAAAGTTGAATATCAAATAGAACCATTTTTAGGGCACGTTATAGATGCGCCTTTCACCGGAAATTTAAGGGCTTTCAATACGCTAAAATTAACACTGAAAGATTTTTTTGAAAAAACGAGGGAGTTTTCATAATTCTTGAATTTTTGGTTTAATCTCATTCGTTTGTTATTTTTTATTCAGTTCTTTCAATTTTGTTTTTTCCTTATTTTTATTTTCCTTAGACTTTTTTTTAGTAGAGGAAAGCAAGGTAAAAAGAGTTTTTGATTTTTCTTGATGTATTTTTTGAGATATTTGACGTTCGCTAAAATCATTTCTATTATTTGGCGTGCCACACTGTTCGCAATATATTGTTTCTTCTTCTTTTTTTATTAAATTATCTAGTAATTCTTGAGGAAATTTCCAACCACATTCCTTACATGCAAATGGACTTTCTTCTTCATTATGCAATGTTTTTAATCCTCATTGAAGATCATTAAAACAATTGATAAGATAACAAACGATATTTACAAATTATAATAATATTAAGAAAATATTAAAACATAATTATACATAATTTTTAAAGTAAAGTAATAAAATCGGAGAAAATAAAGGGAATTGGAAATAAATCCTAAAAAGATTTATGAGGATTTTAAAAACAATAATATTGATAGATTTACTGCTGCTAAATTATTAAAATCATTAATAGAAAATAGTGATCTCACCTCAATAAGAATAGAATCTCTCATTATATTAGAAAAATTAAATCTCTATGATAATAATACATTTAAGTTCATTGAAAATTTACTAATTTCGGATTCTAATACTCGAATCAGGCTTAATGCTGCAAATATTATTAAAAATAATTTTATTGAAAAAGGATTAGATCCAATGAAATGGGTAATTCA
Organism: Candidatus Thorarchaeota archaeon; assembly: GCA_048883105.1. Taxonomy (GTDB): domain Archaea; phylum Asgardarchaeota; class Lokiarchaeia; order Sigyniarchaeales; family SOKP01; genus LW40-45. The sequence continues at coordinate 45,090 of JBHLQY010000010.1, forward strand.
ATATGAAACAGATATTGATTGCCTGAAAACTATTTTAGATACATTAGTTCTTATCGATAATACAGAATCAATATTAATCCTAATAAACGAAGTTAAAAAAATTAGAAAAGAGAAATATCTTGATAAGAGTAAGAGAATTGATAACAAGAAATTCAGGAGATCCATCAAAAAAGTACTTAAAGAGAGAAAATATCAGAGTTTTTCTCATGAAGAATTAGCTCAAATAATAATCAATTTTAAAATTATTGCTGCTTTAACTCAAAAATTTTATTCTGTATATTTTGAATTAGAAAATGCTTTAGTCGTCAAATTAGATTTGGCCGATGTTGAATATGAGGTTAGAGGCTGGAAAGCAGATTTTAAGAACAATATTACGGAAATTTCAGATATTACTGGCTTAAAATATTTAAATCAGCTAAAATATCTCGATCTTTCAAATAACCTAATTAAAAACGTGAAAGACTTATTAAATGTGGAAAATTTATCATATCTATTAATATCCAATAATAAAATCGCTGATATCAAAAATTTGGATTATTTTAAAAAAATGCCAAATCTTGTTTATTTAGATATTAGTGGTAATGAATGTGTTGCTAAAATAGATAAACAAATTGAAAATTTAGAAGTTAAATTGAGAAAATTTTATTATTAAAAAATGAAAAAAAAATAATTTATTCGATTAATTTTGTTTTACCTGTACCCCAGACGCCCAAAGCACGTCCTAATTCTTTCTTTTCTTTTGCAACTTCCCTTACCAAATTTCCTTCCATAACAGCATCAATTGCCTGTCTGAATGCTCTAGCCCCGTCTATTGGACCATCAGGGTGACTATGAATTCCCCCTCCACTTCCTATAAGTATATCCTTTCCAGCCTCTTTCATAGTTATTTCTACCATTCCTGGTGTAATACCGCCAGAAGGCATTGGGAGAGTTGGCTTAATGTGTTTAAGAGGAAATCTAAGGGCTTTAAGATTTTGTTCATATCTTTCTGATAGAATTTCTGCCTTTCCATAAGGTGCAGGGATTACCACAGTATCCGCCCCACAAATTCTTGGCAGTTTAGCTAGAGTTAACATACTAGTCATTCCGGTCCAATGTCCGCCAATAAAGACACCAGCAAAATCCATATGTCCTAATATTGGAACTGTAATTGAAGGATCTTCTGCTAAAGCTCTCATCGCTTCATATCCGGATGTTAAATAATTGACCATTAAAGCATTCGCGCCCATTTCAATCATTCTATCAGCATATTCAAACATTTCTGGAAATTTACTTGTTATATTTATCGTATATAATGTTTTTTCCCCTTTTTCAGCATCAGCCCTATCTAAAGCCTCCATATATTTTGATAATCTCTCTTCTAACGTATTAAATGAGGGATTAGCAATTAATTCGTCGTCCTTAACAACGTCGCATCCTCCAACAGCCGCTTGGTACAGCAAATCCGCACCTACTTCAGCCGTATGCCCTGTACAAGGTTTAATCATGTTATTTAGCAAGGGTCTTTCTGGAACGCTTAAGTGTTCCCGCAGTCCATCAATTCCAAATTTAGGTCCCTTAAAATCTTCTAAATAAGCCTTAGGAAATGCGAGATCAACCAATTTCAGCCCATGTGTTATACTAATATTACCGATCACGCTAGTAAATAGCATTGGAATTCCATCACCTTTGATGTTTACTATTGGAAATCCAATTTGAACAAAATACATTCTCTCTTTAATATCTTTGGGCAGGACATATTCTAGATGAGGGAGCTCATACACACCAAGCACTTTAGCGACATGATGTTTTCTTACTTCGGCGGTCTCAGCGGGTACTCTTA
>JBHLQY010000011.1:0-44789 GCA_048883105.1 Candidatus Thorarchaeota archaeon
TCGAGTTTCTAATATGCGAGGAGGGAGAAGTCGTAACAAGGTAGCCGTAGGGGAACCTGCGGCTGGATCACCTCCTACTATTAAAAAAAGTGTAGTTTTTTTATAGGGAATTCTTATTAAACTTCTTTTTCTCCTTCCTATTTTTTAACTGGGCCTGTAGATCAGAGGAAGATCGCTTGACAATTATTCATATATATGAATAAGCAAGACTTGCATTCAAGAGGTCGCGGGTTCAATTCCCGTCAGGTCCATCTAAAATAAACCACTTTTATTTTTAAGTATTATAAAGCTCTCAAATTAAAGAACGCATAAAAAATGAGAAATTTTTTTAAAGATTTCTTATTATTTTAATACGATCATGAAATTTTTTAGTTTCATTTTATTTATCGTTCTTCTCTTATTTCAAGAACCCGAATTAGATACAGAATTCGACCCGGTTGAAGTTTATAATTTTATATTAATTCTTCTTGGAATAATCTTGATAATTATAATATTAGTTTACATTATTTTATCATCAAAAGAAGAGTAATTATTTTTATGGGCGTTATTTAGCTGAAACTATTTTTATAATATCATTATGCTGCAGTTCATAATTTTCTCCTAATCTCTTCTTTGTTCTGGCATCAATCCCATGTATAAAATGTTTAGCTAAATCAGTATGAATTTTTTCTCCAACAAACTCTCTTAATAATGTTCCTTGTTTAACTAAAAAAACATCAGGTAGAACATTATCATCTTTATCAGAAAGATTATTAATATCTGAAACTGGATAGACTGCAATAAGGTTTGATATATCAAAAGTAGCATAATTTAGTGATTCTTGAACTCCAGTCCCCTTAAACTTTTCTAAGATCTGACTTTTTATTTTGGATAATGTTTCCAATTCATCAGAACTCAACTTCTCTTTATCAATAATTTGGAAATCAGTGGATCCAGGGATATAATTTACTATTTTATCTTCATGATATTTTCGTAAAAAATATTCTGCCAGCGCGCTACATGGTATTATCGGTCCATCATACTTCTTCTTTATTGCTTCAAGATTTTTCACACTAATCTCTTTATCAATTTTATTTGCAATTATCAAAATTGGTTTTGATAGTTCTCTAATCGTTTTTGAAAACATTAGTTTTTCATCTTCAGTCCATTCTGATGGTGTTTTATCTTCCAAGTTTGAATCCTTTAAGGCTGTGATGACGTGTTGTTGATTAATTTTTAAACCTGAAAGTCTTTTATATAAATCTTTTATTAATTTTTTTTTGTCTCTTGAAATCTTTGTGAATTTATCCCAGTCCTCTCTATCAAGAATATCCTTAACCCAATAATCTATTTCCTCTCTTAAAAATAAAACATCCTCATATGGATCATTTTCACCCATAGCAACTCTATTTCCTGATTTATCAAGGGCTCCCGTCATATCGACAATATGTAAGAGCACATCAGCTCTGCTTAGATCATTTAAAAACTTATTCCCTAAACCTTTACCCTTATGAGCATCTGGTACTAAACCTGCCACATCTAATAAATTTATTGGTATAAATCGATTCCCATCCAAACAAATTGAATTTTTTGGATCATCTTCAACATTTAATTCCTTACAAACACATTTAGTTTTTATATAAGCCACTCCTTTATTTGCTTCAATCGTAGTGAAAGGTAATTCACTAACTTTAGCATGAGTTAAGCATGATGCGTTTAAAAAAGTAGATTTTCCGCTGCTAGGTTTCCCAACTATGCCAAATATAACTGTCACAATTAATATAATTATTTACGAATTTTTAACTTATTAATATTTTATTTCGTTATTCAATATTCAATATTTCTATTAACTTTTTGACAAATTTATTTATTTTTAACCAATCACCATTATATTCAATATTTAATTAATAATCTTAAAAACAATAACTGAAAAAAGATGGGAAAAGATATATATAGAACCAGAATAGAAGCACCTCTGAATAAGGAAGTGTTAAAATTTTTATCTTCATTGAAGGAAGACTTATGGATTGCAGAAGAAGACATAATAGGGACAGAGGTTCACAATATTATGTTATTTGAACAGGGTGTACTAAATAAAAATGAAATAAAAATGATATTAACATCGCTAGAAAATATTAGAAATAAATTGTTAAACAAGCAACTCGAACTAGACGAAAATTTTGAAGACATTCATCCATTCATCGAAAAATGTGTTATTGATGAGATAGGAATTGAAGTTGGAGGTAAAATTCATACTGGACGATCAAGGAACGATCAAATATCTGTGGATATTAGATTAAAAATAAGAAATGAATTAAGTATTCTGTCTAAAATGCTATTTGAATTATCTAATGTTTTACTGACTCAATCGAAAAGTGCAATAAATATTTTTATGCCTCTCTATACACATCTTCAAAGAGGGCAATTAGGTGTATTTTCTCATTATTTAAATAATTATGTTGCTCAGATATTAAGATCTTTGGAACGAGTAGAAGATGTTTATGATAGAAATAATTATAATCCTCTTGGAGCCTGCGCGATAGGTGGTACAAGTATAAATATAAATAGAAAAAGAACGGCAGAATTGTTAGGTTTTCAAGGAGTAATTGAAAATTCAATAGACGCCATTAGTTCCAAAGATTATATTCTTGAAACTTTAATGTGCTTATCATTGATATCACTCCAATTTTCAAGGGTTTCAGAAGATTTATTGATTTGGTCTTCTAAAGAATTTGACTTTATTGAGTTAGATGACGAATTTTGCTCAGTATCGAGCGTTATGCCCCAAAAGAAAAATCCAGATACATTAGAGCTTATCAGGGGTAAAACTTCAAAGATTGTATCAAATTTATTTGCAGCAACTATGATAATAAAAGCAACTCCATCAGGCTACTTAAGAGATTTTCAAGAATTAAAAATGTTAATAAAAAATTCTTTTGATTTTTTATTCTCTATTATAGAAATGCTTATAGGACTCTTTTCTACGATTAAAATTAATAAAGATAATATGTTAAAAGCAGTTAACGAGAGTTTTATATTAGCGTTAGACCTTGCAGAATTATTGGTTAATGAATATAACATTCCTTTTCGCCAATCTCATAAAATTGCGGCAAAATTAGTAAGAGAATCTAAAAATCCGCAAGATATTCTCAAAAAGAAAAATATTGAAAAGGCAATTTTAGATATCGAAAATAAAAAAATCACTTTGTCCGAAAACTTTGTAGAATCGTTAATAGATTTAAATACATGCTTAGATAAGCGGATAAGTCAAGGATCTCCATCAGAAAAAGAAGTCAACAAATTTATTCAGTCCCTAAATAAAGATAAAAACGAATTATATCAAAAGTATCTAAAAAAAGTCGAAAATGTTGAAAAAGCTAAATCTTTAAGAGAGAACCTGATTAAAAAATTAAAAACTTAACCTTTAAAATCCTCTAAAAAAAATATTTTCAATGGCCCTTACCATATTTTATTTTCGTAAACTTTTTTAATTTTATGACTTAGAGATCTATATAAATAATATTTTTTAATAAATATTGATAGAGTGAATATAATATGGCACAATTATCAGGAGTCCCAATTCTCATTTTAAAAGAAGGGACCGAAAGAAAGCGAGGAAAAGATGCCCAAAAAAACAATATATCTGCAGCTAAGGCAGTCACAGAAGCAGTTAGAACTACATTAGGGCCGAAAGGAATGGATAAAATGCTTGTTGACTCTTTGGGAGATGTAACAATAACAAATGATGGCGCTACAATTTTAGATACTATTGATGTTGAACATCCAGCAGCAAAGATGATTATTGAAGTTGCTAAAACTCAAGACGAAAAAGTTGGAGATGGAACTACGACAAGTGTGATAATCGCGGGTGAATTGTTAAATCTTGCCGAAGAATTAATGGAGCAATCTGTTCATCCAACTATTGTTTTTAGAGGATATAGGAAAGCACTTGTGAAAAGTAAAGAAATTTTAAAAGAACTAGCTACTGAAATTGATATTAACGATACAGAAACTCTAATTAAAATTGCTGAAACTTCAATGAATAGCAAATTAATAGCTAGAGCAAAAGATTATTTTGCAGATATTGCTGTTAAAGCTGTTACTCAAGTTAAAGAAGACCGTGGTGACCATCAAGTAATTGATCTTGACCAAATTCAGATAATTAAAAAGGAAGGAAAGAGTTTTTTAGACTCTAGTATTATTGATGGAATTATCGTTGACAAAGAAGTAGTCCATCCTATGATGCCAAAATTAATTAAAAATGCTAAAATTGCGTTAATTAGTTCTTCTCTCGAAGTAGAAAAAACTGAATTTGATGCGGAAATAAGAGTTCAAACGCCTGATCAAATAAACAAATTTCTCGAAGAAGAATCAAATATGTTGAAAAATCGCGTTGCTAAATTAACTGAAATTGGTGCTAATGTTGTTTTTTGCCAAAAAGGAATTGATGATAAGGCACAAAACTTCTTAGCCAAAGATGGCGTAATGACGATAAGAAGAGTAAAGCGTTCTGATATGGAAAAATTAGCTAGAGCAACCAACGCACAGATTATTAACAATATTTTTGAAGTTAATGCCAATGATCTTGGTACTGCTGGGAAAGTAGAAGAAAAGAAAATTGGAGATGATAATATGATTTTTGTTTCGGAGTGTGCTGATCCTAAAGCAGTCAGTATATTACTTAGGGCAGGAATTGAACATGTTGTCGATGAGGCGGAAAGAATGATAAATGATGCACTTAGCGTTGTAAAAGCAGCAATAGAAGTACCATACATTTTACCGGGGGGCGGAGCATCAGAAATAGAGCTTGCAAAACGATTAAGAACATATGCTAGAACAATTGGCGGTAGGCAGCAATTAGCTATAGAAATCTATGCAAACGCTTTAGAAATTGTTCCTAAAACTCTGGTCGAGAATGCTGGATACAATCCTGTGGATTTAACTGTTGAATTAAGATCAAAACACGAAGCTAAAGATGGAACATCATATGGTATAAACATTGATACTGGAAAGCCAGATAATATGATAAAATTAGGCGTCATTGAACCTTTATTAGTTTTAAATCAAGCAATACAATCAGCAACAGAAGTTGCATCAATGATTCTAAAAATTGATGATGTAATTGCTGCTGGTGGCCTTTCAAAGGGTGGCGAAGATTAATATTTTTTTGATTTTTTATTCTCTTTTTTTTAATAATTTATTTTGAAGAATTCATTACCCCAAGAAAATTTTGAAAGTACTAGTTTTGCATAATCATTAAATTTAATGATATAAAGTGCAGCTGCTATAGCTTCTGCTGATGTTAATTTTTCCCATTTCCCATAATTAACAGGATTGGTAGCGATTAAAGGAGGTAATTTACGGGCATATTCGTTATTAAAATCTTTAATATTTAAGAGTGTCTTCCAAGAGCAATCTAATACAATTAGACCATATTTTAAGATACTTTTTCTATCTTCTATTGATAATTCTTTTTGAGCAAATGGATTTAATATTAATGCTTTCTTTAAAGAGCCCTTTATCTCGTTAATTAACTTCAACATGTCAAATTTTTTTAATTTTAAAGCCGTGCATTTTTTTGGATCGCATTCTTTAAAATGTAAACAATATATTTTAGGGATTAAATTTACAGATTTCGAGTTATTCATATTAAATCATTAGCTTACAAACATTATTAAAGATACGTGATTTAAAAAAGAGTTGAGTAGAAACCTCGAGCAAATTTATTCATACTTAGCACTAGTAAGAACGTTAACGGTTTTAATAAAATTCTCTGTTATTTGTTCAGTACCAATAATTTCTAATATTGAATAAATAATATTTCTAGATTCTCCCATAACTGGAATTCCCCCGTATGTTAAGGTAAACAACCCCACAAACGAAACCTCTTCTATATTTGATGTCCCTTCTACACTTGAAAATTTCAATTTTCCGGCTGGACAAGTTATTAATCCGTAAAAATTATTAGGATCTTGACCAGAAATTGCTAAATAGCATAACAATTCTCCAATAGAACTCCCTCCTGATTCTTCTTTCATTTTTTGAAAGGCAACGTTAGCGTTGGCTGAAAATGCTTCAATTGAAACTGGTAAATCTTGTCCGCTTACCTCTCGAGCATCGATTGTTAATCCAGATGGAATAACTAGACTATACCTTATGAATATTGGATTTTGAATTGAATCTAAAACAATGCTTATAAAAGGTAATAAGTTCGTTTTATCAAAATTTTCTGGTGTATAAGATACAAATGGAACTTCTGTTCCCATTCCAAAAAGATAAATTGAACTTCGAATTTTATTTGAAAAATCCTCGAGTTCTGCTTCTGGGACAACACCACTTCCAAAGAATTCGCCCAATTTCTGTTTTAAATAATACATTGAACTCGCTAAGCTATCTGCGTCTAAAGGCCATTCTTTACGATAATCATGAACTATTGTTAGAAGAGTTTCATTAATTCTAATTGTAATTAAACAAACTTTATCAAAATATGAAAATGAAATAACCTGGTCTTTTATCTCGAGATCGTCCCAATTTTCTGCACTAGCAGAAAAAGCAGCTGCCGCGAGGCTTGTAATTTCATTGGGATTTAATTCTATATCACTTTTTCTACCTATTTTGGCAATAGAAAGACCATTTTGATCACATAGTATTACTAAGATGGTTCCTGAAGAAGCTCGTAAAATAGAAGTCAAATGCTTTATTAAAGATTCTCTTACGCTCATTAAGAAGACCACTAATTTTTGTTATAAGAGTGTATTATAATTAAATAACTGTATCGCTTACAATGATTCTTAATATTTTTAATTTTATTGCATCTATGTTTTCTATAAAATTTTACAAATATAAATTTGAACAATGAAATAAAAAAATTATTAATTTTTGAGCATTTTATGTTATTTGTTAACACATCAATTACTTCCAATAAATAAGCGGGAATTGCCAAGTTTGGTTAAAGGCGCGTTATTGGTTAAAGGCGCGTTGGAAGCGCTGGACTTAGAATCCAGTCTCGTAGGAGTTCGGGGGTTCAAATCCCTCTTCCCGCACTTTTTTTTATTTTTAACTTTTTTTCTCTTTATATAATTAAAATAATACAGTATCCCCTTAAAAAAGTAATAGAGGAGTAGGAAAAGAAAAATTTTAATGTTAAAGTGAATTACAAAATTCACATTATATGATAGTTAGTTTGATTTTGTACAAATGAGATTTTATTAGAATATTATATCCCATAAGAATTGAACATAACATGCTCCCGTAGTGTAGTCCGGCCATAGTTCTCCAAGCCTCATAAGAGAGAGCTGCTGAAAGCATTGCGGGCTTTCACCCCGCCGACAACTATCCTCTTGATGTATAGTCGATAACCGGGTTCAAATCCCGGCGGGAGCACAAAATCATTGGAAAGTCACGCCTCTGTAGCTCAGTTAGGTAGAGCACTGAGCATAAACATGCTCAGCCCGCCCAAAGCACCCGGCTTGGTTACTGGATATCACAGTAGCTCCGGAAGTTAACCGGGCGGTCGCATGTTCGATCCATACAAAGCAAGACTTCCTTGCAACGGGAAATCCCCATGGGAAATACTACGGGGGTCTTATAGCCAGGGGCGCTCTTTCTTATTAAATTAATTTTAAAAAAAGAAATGAAGATGAACCTTGATTTTGAGGCTCTTTAAACAAATAGAAGTCTTAGTAAAAAGAGGATTCATTCCTTTTTAGGTTGAGAAGCATAATAAATAAGCCATTTTGCCATAGCTTGAAAGGATTCATTAATATTTATGTTCTCTTTAGAAGAACAGAACACACATTGATTACATTTTGCTTTTTCAGCGTAATCATTTGCCATATCAAAATCGACTTCATGATCAGACAAATCCCATTTCATTCCCATAAGAATTATAGGGATGAAGCCAGCCTTCTGGCGAATTATTTTCAACCATTCTGGAATTTGACGAAATGTATCATAATCACTTACATCGAAACAAATGAACGCTCCACTTGCACCTTTACAATAATCGGGTAGTAATTCTCGAAATCTTCTCTCTCCGGCAAAATCCCAGAGTTGCATCTTAATAGATTCACTCGTATCTAGAGTTTCAGACTTAGTATGAAATCCCGCACCAATTGTCATTTTGTATCCTTCTTCAAATTTTCCTGTGCAATAACGAGTTACCATCGCGGTTTTACCTACTCCACCAGCACCAGCGATAATTACTTTAAAAACCCAGAAGCTTTCTATAAGAATCACCGTAAAATTTTATAATAAATCAATTTCTTAAATATATAAAATAAGAATTTATTTTTATAATAATCCATTAAAATTTTTAAATAATCTATTAAATTAAATATTTGAAAGAGATAGGTTTTTTCTGGATCGAGTTTGCAGTAATAATTGAGCTAAGAGTGAAAGGTTTTTATAAGAGTTTGATATATTATTTTTTATTAATGAGTTTTAAATTTAAAAACTAAATTTAAAAACTATTAAAAGAAAGGTTGTGAAAAGAGAAAATCAAAGACGAAGATATCTGTCCAATATGTAGTTTTCCAAAAGAATTATGTATCTGTGATAGTTTAAGTGCAGACGAACAACAAATAATTATCTCTAACGATAAGCGTAAATGGGGGCGTGTTGTAACCGTTATCACATTCCAAGGAAATTTTGACGCTAATTTAAAGGATATCTTAACAAAAGCAAAGAAAAAATGTGCTTCCGGGGGTACTGTAAGAGGGAATGAAATTGAGCTTCAAGGAGATCATCGTTTTAAAATGAAAAAGTTTTTAATCGACATGGGATTCTCCGAAGAAAATATCTTAATTCAAGAGAAATAAAGAAAATTGGAAAACCTTTAAAATACTTTATTATAAATCATATTAAATTTTAAAATAGAATTATATAAATTTATATATTCTAATTCCAATGAGTTTAACTATTTATAAAGTTGTTTTTAAAGGAAATAACGAAACTATAGAAAAGCATTTAACTTTAATATTTAAGAGTGTAATCTCTGCTGATCCCATAAAAATTCCTTCTGGATTTATTTTAGAATTAAAAAAATTAAGTGAAACAAACAAAAATGTAGTTATTTTTAAAAATATTGATGAAGTTATAAAATTTGGTCAAGAATCTTCCTTAGTTTCGTTTAATTATTATTATATACTCCTTTTTCAATTAAAAAATGAAATGACAGGATTTTTAATCGGAAATGTTAAAAGGATTGGAGACATTCTTCTTGGAACTTGGCCTTTTAATAAGCAACAAAATCAGCTTTCTACTGAAAAAATACGTGAAAGCTTTAATAAAGTTATTAACAACACCTATGAGTATAGGAAGATCTGTTTGATTAATTAGCATAGGTTTATCTTAAGGTATTTTTTCGCTATTCTGGAGGCTTGAAAGAAATAAATTTTTTTATTAAAAAAAGGGATCATTATTTTTTTTTAAAAATTTAATTAATTCATTTTCATTTGGCATCCCCGTTCTTGCACCTAATTTTTGAATTTTTAATGTTGCTGCTGCGTTGGCATATCTACAAGATTTCTCTAAATCCCATTCCTTAATCCAATAACCCATCGAAAACGCCCCATTAAAAGTATCACCTGCTCCAGTTGTATCAACGATTTTATCAACCTCATATGTAGGTATTAATTTTTGGAATCGATTTGTAGTAACTAATGCTCCTTGATTTCCCATAGTTATAATCACTAGCGGAATTCCTTTCTTTATTAAGATTTTAGCTGCTTTTTCTGGCGTTTTACTATTAGTAATTGACTTAGCCCCTTCCTTATTCGGAATTAATACGTCAGCTTTTAAAAGAGAATTCTTCAGGTTCGCCCAGCCTTTTTGAGCGATTTGAGATTCTAAATCAATACTTACATTAACATCATTATCTTTTGCTATATTTATTGCGCTTTCAGTAACTTTAGGGTGTATCATTGTAGTATGTAATAATTTTGAATTAGCTATGTATTTTATGTCTAAATTATCAACATCAATTTTAGTGGTCTGCATATAAGGTGATTGTATAATTGTTTTTTCACCTTTAGTAACAAATATAAAATTTACGGGTGTCTTATTGTCTTTTTTTTTTAAGGTTAACAGAGTATCTACTTTTTCTTTTTGAAAATCTTCAATTAAGAAATCTCCATAAGAATCATCACCGACAGCTCCAATAAATCCACATATTCCTCCCAAACGAGCAACAGCAACTAAATAATTGGCAGTGACTCCCCCTGGAAAGTAATTTTCACTTAATGCATCGATTTTTTCGTCTGGCTTAGGAAAATGTGGAATTTCAGCAACCCAATCAATAACGGCCTCTCCTAAGCCAATAATATCTACCTTTTTCATGAAAATTTGACTTTAAATATTTATTATTTCATATAAATCTTAAAATTTCTATAATCATTTATTAATAAAAATTTTAGATTTATACGGGTATGTCTTTAATTACTTTTTCCAATTCTTCATTTACATTAAGTTCTTGAAAATCATAAGCAATTATTTCGTAAGAATTAGAAAAATCGCTAAATTTTGCCCGACCTTTAATAATAATATCTTTTCCTAGTAATTCAGCAGATTTTTTTTCCAAAAAAGTATTGAAATCCGGTGTTTCTTTAATTATTAAAATAGTTTCAGTTGATTCTCCAATTAATTTTTCTGCCTTATCTCCAATAAAAGTTGTTCTAATTGTCCCACTCTCGTCATCAATTATTACGTTAAAAATCATTCTATGTTCAAGTTCACCTTTTTCATCGCAAATACAATTATCAATTTTTTTAAAACAATTTGAACAAGCTTCGTAAATTGTGATATTATTAAGTTCCTTGACAATAAAACCCTTTAATTCGAAAACGCCAGAAGAATTTATTTGATTAATTTTTGTATAATTTTTAGTAAAATCTGATCTTATTTGTTTATTCGGTAATTCTATACTCTTAATGTTCTTCATATCTAAGTCAACAAAATCAATTGACGAATCATCGATATATGATATTTCACTTCTACCTGAAAAAGTGCTATATTTAACCATAACATTTTTTAATAGAATTCCAGCTCCAACGGTCAATTTTTCAGAAAATTCTTCGGCTTTATCCCTCCACAAAGTAACTCTAATTCCATCTGTTTCATCACTCACGATAAAAGATAATAATGACAATTCCTCTCCAGATTTTAAGGAGACTTTTTTCAGATTATCTATAGAACTAATTATTCCTTGCAATGAAACGATATTTCGTTGATTTTGAAGTAGCTTAATATTATCAACTAATTTAGCCTCTATTATTAGCTTTTTATCTTTTTTATTTATTAGAGAATTCTTGTTGGCATATAATTCTATAGTATTTGAATCAATGTTACTTAATCTTGGATTTAGATGTGTAATCGAGATAAAATCTCCAATTTCATAATCATTTATTTTTTCTGTATCATCATTCCAAAAAGTAATTCTTATTGTTCCAGTTGAGTCTATTAAATTGATGGATCTTACCTTTCCAGGTGTCCCATCCTTTTTTGTAAATATATTTAATGGGGTTTTCTGGATTATTTTTCCTTCTATTGAAACAGACGGAAGAGATAAACTTATGGCATCTATCGAAGTAAATGTGCTTTTAATTTTAGGATATTTATTGTAATCAACGTCTTCAGGAGATAATATTACTTTCCCAAATTTTCCAATATGAATTTCTATATCTCCGTACCTTCCTTCTTTAGCATTTCCATTTAAAATTTTTACAAGTTCATTTATCTCAAAATTTGGATCTTCAAAGATTTTTGTATTTTCATCCCATAAGACAACACGAGTATCTCCAGATTTGTCATGTAATAAAAAGGATCCAACATGACCAATTCCTCCATCGCCTTTATTAAATTCGTGAATTCGATATATTTCTTTGATTCGCCCTATTAAAACGATATTTTTCATATTTAAGGTTATATCCGAAATATTTATTTCAATGTCTTTCAAAATTTCTTTACTTTCATCTTTAACATCAACACCTAACTCTTTTGCTATTATAAATAAAGCACCCTCATCAGAAATTAATCCTCTTAATTCTATTTTCTTTTCTTCAACTAAATTTTCAATTTCCTTTCTTGTTAAACCTGTCTCCTCTATAATTTTATTGATATATGCTTCATTTGTCATATTTATCAAATTTAATTTATTTATATTCTGATTTTTTAAAAGTAATTTAGAAATGATTATTTAAAAATTAAATTGTTATTTGTTAATTAAATTGCCATCCTATTTTAAAAAAAAGAGTATTCGTGTTTTATTATTTTTTTTAAGTTCTTACCTTGAAAAGCAGATAGAATTATGATAGAATTGTATTATTAAAATCAAGAAATTTTAAAATTTATTAATTTAATATTCAATATTAGCAATCTTTAATTATAAATTATGTCAAATTTTAAAATTATACCTGTAATAGATATATTGAATTCTAAGGCAGTACATGCAATAAAAGGTGAGAGGGCTAAATATAAACCTTTAGAATCTAAATTAATAAAGTCTTCAGATCCAATAGAAATTATAAAAGTTCTTAAACGAGAATTTAATTTCAGGGAATTTTATATAGCAGACTTAGATGCAATTATTAAGAATAGGCCGAATTTAGACCTATTGTCAAAAATATTAAGAATTCCAGACATAAATGTAATAATTGATTCAGGGATTAAAAATAAGGAAGACCTTCTAAAATATTCTGAATATAAACTAAAAAAATTAATTTTAGGCTTGGAAACTATTAATAGTATTGATATAATTCGCGAAGGATTAAAAATTTTTGGAGAATTCAAAGTAATTGTAAGTTTTGATATGTTTAAAGGAATCCTAATTTCAAAAATAAAAGAACTGAAAACTCAAAATCCAATAAAAGTTGTTAGTACTTTAAAAAAATTTGGTGTAAAGGAACTAATACTTCTTGATTTATTTAGAGTTGGGCAAAAAATAGGAGGAATCCCATCAATTTACTTAAAAATTAGAAGAGTTTTTAAAGGAGCTGTATTAGTTGGAGGAGGAATTAAAGATTTTAGAGATGTGTTGAATTATTATAACAATAATTTCACTGGAGTTTTAATTGCTACTGCATTATATGATGGTTCGATTAGTATGGATAAATTAAAAATTTTTAAATAAAAAAATCATATTAATCAATGAAAATTACGCCTGTAGATGACACATTTAAAGATTTTTTACAGGTTGGACACGAATGTTTCATATTAATCCAATCTATTAAATGCTCACGATGTGCCTTTGCTTGACAAATGGGACATCCAGCTATGTCATGAAAAATTTCTAAATCATTTCCACACACTATACATTTAGTGGTTGATACAGTAGATATTACGATCGCTTCTTTTTTAGTGTCTAACATTACTGTACCGGTATTCTCTGCGCTTGGATTAATTTGTTTTAATTCAGATCCAGTATCTACACAAAATAATGTTCCTTCGGTGCCATCTTTTTTATTTCCAATCCATACAATTTTTCCTTTAAAAAAAGTAGATCCTAATTTTTGTAGATTTAAAGTTAATCTTCTATCTTCCATAACAAATGTTTGTATAACTTTCGTATATTTTAAACCGTCTAATTTTTCTGTCAATTCTTTTATTACTTCTAAAGGATCTTTGAAAACAGCCTCTGTGATTGGGAATTTTGTAATTTCTTTTGGTGACATAATAATATCATAATAAAATAAATGCTATTTATATTTATTTTTATAATAACCTAACTTTTAAAATTTCTTTCAAATTTTATTTTGCTGCGAGTTTAACGATTTAAATCAATGAGGTTTTTTAATGAAGGTTTTTTGAATTTTAATTTTTTTTCTTTAATAATTTCAAATTATTTCTAATTAGATTTTTCTTCTTATTTTAAATTATATTGTTGTTTCCTTTTTCGGCTAAATAAGTTTTTTAATTTTTTTATATTAATAATGATTAGATATGCGTAATAAAATTAAACTACTAATAAGCCCTAAAAACATAGAAGGAGCAAAGGTTGCAGTCGACTCTAAAATAGATTATATCGATTGCAAAAATCCTAGTGAGGGATCTCTAGGGGCAAATTTTCCATGGATTATAAAACGCATGAAAGAATTAATTCCATCAAATAGCTCTCAACTATTAAGCGCGGCCATTGGAAATTTTCCTAATTTACCTGGTTCAGCATCGTTAGCAGCTTTAGGAGCAGCAGTTTCAGGTGCTGATATAATAAAGGTGGGTTTAAAAGGTCCAAAAAACGACAATCAAGGTATTAAATTAATGAAAAATGTTGTAAAAGCTGTAAAGGATTATAATAATGATATAAAAGTTGTAGCAGCAGGATATGCAGATCGTTCAAGAATAAACACTTCACCAAAATTTTTAGAGATTCCAACAATTGCGGCAGAATCTGGGTCTGATATTGCAATGCTTGATACTTATATCAAAGATGATAGAGGTATATTTGATTTTTTAAGTATGGAAGAATTAATTACATTTAAAGAAAAAGCGAATAAATTAAATCTTAGAGTAGCTTTGGCTGGAAATATAATGAAAAAAGATATACTGAAAATTAGACAAATTTCTCCAGATATAATTGGTGTAAGAAGAGCTGTTTGCGAAGATCTCGATAGGAATAATGGAATGATAAAAAAGAGCCTTATAGAAAGTCTAAAAAGGGAGTTATATAAATAAAAAGAAGAACTTAATATGGACTAATTAAAAATTTAGTACTAACACTAACAAAAAATTTATTTTAAATGAAAAAGTGATATTAATCTATGTCTAATAAAGAATTAGGAATTATCGGGATTGGCAACATGGGTACCGCCTTACTTAAAGGTATTTTAAACTCGAAAATAATAGAAGAAAATAAAATCATGATTTTCGATACGAATGAAAATCTACTTAAGGATCGATCCCAAGAATTTAATTTAGATACTGCCAATAATAACATTGAATTGGCTCAAGAATCAAAATATATCCTTATTGCTGTTAAACCACAAGTAATAGACTCAGTATTAAAAGAAATTAGTTCAGTTGTAAACGAACAAAAGATTATAGTATCTATTGCAGCAGGAATTACCATCAATCATATAGAAAAATATCTTAACAAACAAACCGGAATAATTAGAATAATGCCTAATACTCCTGCTTTAGTAAGTGCTGGAGCTTCCGCGATGGCATACAATAAAATTGTGAATAAAGAGGATTTAGAATATATCAAAAATATTTTGAATTCTGTAGGGATAATTGTTGAATTGGATGAGAAATATATCGATGCTGTTACTGGTTTATCTGGAAGCGGACCAGCTTATTTTTTCATGATAATCGAAGCATTAGCAGATGGAGGAGTAAAAATGGGTCTTCCTAGAAATATTGCTCTTAAATTAGCAGCACAAACTTGCTTAGGTGCTGCAAAAATGGTTTTAGAAACCAATGAGCATCCTGGAAAATTAAAGGATATGGTAACCTCTCCAGGAGGAACTACAATAACCGCTCTACATGTATTAGAAAAGGGAAAATTAAGATCGACGCTTATTAAAGCCGTTGAAGCAGCAACTTTAAAATCAAAATCAATGAAATAAAAATATATAATTTATTTATCTCTTAAGATTCTTGGGTAATTATTATTAATTGAGAGGTGAAATATTTTAATTTCTGGTTTAAATGATTCAAAGACTCCCATCATTTTATTTATATCTTTCTTTTTACCGATAGCATAGACAGAACGTCCTAATTGATTCATGCTAGCACCAATAATATCTAATTTATTGAGATCATCCATTAATTCTCTAGTTTTAGTCAAATTTAAAGTAGAAAGAATTTGAGTTTCCTTTACGAAATCTATAGAAGCTCTTGTAAACATGTATAAATTTTTTTCGGTTGTTAATTTCTGTAATGCTTTTCTCCCTGCTTCTTTGATTTTTATAGTAAGGTTTTCAGATTTTAAAATTGATTTAGTGTGAATCATTCCAAAAGTACCACATATTATCTTGATTCCTGGAGGTACATTTATACGTTTAATAATGCATGGATATCCTGGTTCCTTTAACATACACAACCCTCTGCCCAGCATCCCACAAACAGTCCCTAACCCTGTTCGATTTACTACTTCTGCTATATGGGCGATTCTCCCTCTTTCTTCATACGATAAATTAAGATTTAGTAAATAATTCAAACCAAATATAATACCTAAGGCACCAGAACCACTTGCTCCATAGCCACATCCTACTGGAAGATCAAATGTATGATTAATTCTGATCTTAATTGGATTTTTTAAATATTTTTTAATATAATTAAAAATATAATATGATGTTTCTGCCCTCTGATTTAATTTTTCGTTATTAATATAAATACTACATCTCGAATTTTCATCTTTTTTAGATTCCTCAATAGAGATCTCTGTTCTCCCCACAGCACTAAGACAAAAACCAGCGCCTCGGGAACCAATCTTTACCGGATCCTTAATCTTTTTCCCATTTATTTCATCTACAATTTCAAAAAAGCCAGATACTCTATGGGGGACTTCAACAATTACTTTTTTGATATTCTTAGACATAATTCTTAGGTAACTTAATTTATCAAATCAACTATATATTTATACAAAGAAAAATAGATTGAAAATATTATGAAAGCAAAAAGTGTAATAAAGCTGGGAGGTTCGTTATTGTTTACTGAAGATAAAAAAATAAATTCAAAAAAAATTGCTGAATTCTGTAAAATTTTTAGAAGTAAGACATACTCTGGGACTCATGTTATTGTGTGTGGTGGAGGGGCAATTGCTCGAGATTATATTGATGCTGTTAGATCTTTTAATGAGAACGAAGCACTATGTGATATATTAGGAATTGCTCTGTCTCGAATAAATTCCAAGTTAATTATCTCCGCTTTTCAAGATTTTGCTTATCCAGAGGTCCCAAAATCAATAGAAGAGCTTTCTACAGCCATACTTTTTGGTAAAATTGTTATAATGGGAGGCTTGCAACCGGGGCAATCTACGACATCTGTAGCTTTTGAAGTTGCGGAATATATTAATGCTGAAGAATTAATTATTCTTACAGATGTAAAAGGCATTTATGATAAAGATCCTCATAAATTTAAAGATGCTAAATTATATGAGAAATTAAATTATGGAGAATTGCAAGAATTAATTTTAAAATCTTCTGGAGCTAAACAAGCAGCGGCCGGTGAGTACCGCATATTTGATGCCGTTTCCTTGCAGATACTGAAAAGAAGTAAGATCAGAGTTTTAATTACGTCAGGAGAAGATTTAAACAACTTTAGAAACTATTGGAATGAAGAGAAAAAAGTAACAGGTACAATTATATCGTATAAATGAGGTTTTAATAAAATATTTTAATCTTCAATATTTAGTGATCTTATTATTAATTTTTTTAAGTGTGAATAAAATAGGATGTCTCAAAAATCCTCATGGAAAGATCAAATTAAACAAAAATGGGGACCCCATGCTCATTGTAGCATTTGTGGTAAAGCAGTACCTCCCGATAAGAAATTTTGTAGTCAAGCTTGTAGGGATAAATATCTTGGTTACGAGATGAAACAGAAAAAAAAAGGAAGGATTCAGATGGTATTTCTTCTCGGATTGATGCTGTTTATGTTTATAATGATATTTTTCATGTTTTGAAAAAAATTTCTATCTTGCACTCCTTATACTTTGCCATATTTTTTTATTATTATAAAGAAATAAATTTTTTTAATTGCAACTTATATAATATTATAATACGCAAAGATCAACAAATTATTTAAAATTCATTAAAGCAGCAGGGATAGCCAAGCTGGTCAACGGCGCTGGACATTTTGGGAAAAGAAATTCTCAAAACTAGATTCAAGATCTGCTTAATATAATTTCCGTTGACTTATACTCTGATGAGATATCCAGCCTCATAGGAGTTCGTGGGTTCGAGTCCCACTCCCTGCATTCTCTTTCTTGTAATATAAATTAAAAATTCTTATTTAGAGATATAGAATTTACTTTGTTCTCTTTTAACTTTTTCAAGTAAAACCTTTCAACTTTCTGAAAAAAAAGATTAATTCATTTATTAATTTTCTATCTAAATTTAGTCGAATTTCTTTTTCTGGATTTTTAGCATGAGTCTGTATAGGCTTTAAATCGACTAAACCTTCTTCAATTAATTTATCCACAATCCTTTTTGAAGAGGATGTTGATATACCACATAATTTCGCAATTTCTGAAATATTTAACCAAATAATTTCTTTTTGAAGCGTGTTTTCTATAAGAATTTCTAAGATTTTAACTCTAACGCTTTTTCCAAAAATTCTCGTAAGAATAAAATCTGGTTTTTGAGACATATTATCTAATTTTTCTACTTTTCAGCTATATCTGTTAGTATTTCAATTAAAAATTTCATTAACGGTTTTGCAATTTCTTCTTCTTTTTTCTTAATTTTTAAAAAAAGTAATAATAAAACTGGTGCTTTCAATATATTTGAGGCTTTTTCTGAAATAATTGTGCTTAATAATTTCTTCTCTACTCCAAATAAATTATAAGAGGCAGCCGTTGATTTTAATCCTTCAATTAAAGGAGGACTTGAGAGAGTGACACTTCCAATTCCCATATTTTTTTGATCAGAAATTAATAAAAGATAACTTTTATGTAATTTATAAAGAGTAAAGTAAATCGTAGTGTCATCTATTTCTATATTTTTATCGACTAAATTTTTCATCTTTTTGGAGGATATTATTTATTTAAATAAAAATTTGAGCGAATCTATTTTTCTATTGTTTTTCTTTTTTTTAATTTCTAGCAATGATTTTAAAATTTAATTTAAATATTATATAAATATAGGTAATCCCGTCAAAATATTAAGTCTTAGGAATTCTTAATGTCTGAAATTGAATCAAATGAAAAAATAAAAACTGATGTTAAAGTATCTTTATGTTATTATTGTGGAATAGAGATTAAATCCATTGCTTTAAAGCGATGCCCTAATTGTAAGGTAATTTTAGATCCGAATAACTATATAAATTGGAGGAATAGTTTTTTTGGCTTTCTTTGTTTACTTTTCTTAATCCCTATTTTAATCGCTATTATAATTTCAATCTTTTATATTTAAGAGAAAATATTTTGTAAAAATTCAATTGAAATTTAAATAAATTACATTTTTTAATTGAATTATGATGGAAAATATCCTGGAAATTCAAGACCTGTTGTTTCAGGGAACCCACACATAATATTCATGCATTGAACCGCATTACCAGCAGCCCCCTTAACTAAATTATCCAAGGCGCATAATACTACTATACGGTTCATATGATCATCAATTTTAAAACCAACATCAGCAAAATTTGTGCCAATAATCAATTTTGGATCTGGCAATCTAAAAATTCCTATTTTTTGGTTAATTAGACGTACAAATGGGTCATCCTTGTACGCTGTTCGAAACACATTATACAAAATTTTTTCGTTTAAATCCATCGAATCATCAAAAAACACATGGCAAGTAGATAAAATACCTCTAACTAAGTTAACGGCATGAGCTGAAAATCCAACTTTAACCTGATCATTTCGATTATTTTTCGATTTTAAAATTAAAGTCAATTCTTGTTCTATTTCGGCTGTATGGCGATGTCCTGTCATTTTATAAGGGCGAATACTATTTGCTCTAATTGGGTGATGTGTTGATTCGTTTATATTCGCTCCAGAACCAGAAGATCCCGTTTTTGAATCAACGATAATATTATTAGTTTGAATTAAGCCTTCCTTTATTAAAGGATATAAGCCATAAATCGCACTTGAAGCGTGACAGCCGGCGACAGCTACCAAGTTTGCTTTTTTTAGTTCTTCTCTGTGAAATTCTGGTAACCCGTAAATAAATTTATCAAGTAATTCTGGATGAGAATGTTCTTTTTTGTAATATTTTTGATAAATTTTTTCGTCTTTTATTCTAAAATCCGCACTTAAATCAATAACTTTCAATCCTACTTCTAATAATTCTGGAACCATATCTTGTGAAATTCCATGGGGTACTGCTAAAAAAACAATGTCACATTTTTCTTTTGCCTTAATTATATTATATTCTTCAAATTTTAGGGTTGAAATCTTTCTTAAATTTGGATAAACAGAATAAAAGTATTTTGAAATTAATTTACGTGATGTGATATAGTTTAAATTAACTTTCGGATGAGATAATAATATTCTAACTGCTTCGCTACCTGCATAACCACTTGCGGCGATAACACCAACTTCCATAATCATCAATAATTTTAAAAGAATTATAAATTTACCTTAAAATTCATAGGATAAAAGTAGATTTGAAATTTCAATGTTATATAATTAAGAAATTTTTAAATTTTTGACAAAATTCAAACGCCGAATATTTGTCTCAGTTCGCTATAAATTTTAGACAACTCAGATATTATCTGAGCGTTATCTTGCTGTAAATAGTAATTAATATATCCCGAAAGCCCATCTGCATCTTTGATCCAGTCTAAAAAAGCTTGGATTTCACCTTTTAATTGTGGATCTACTGACGGTGCTGCTGCTGAAGTTGCTGCTGGCATAGCTTTACCCATTTGAGCAGATTCATCCAAATATGGACCACTGGAGCTCATGGACGCTAAACATCTTGCTGTATCCATATAAGCAGCATTCATGGGTCCGTCAGGTTCTACATATGCAATAACTTTATGTTCCTCATCTTTTGCGCCAACAATATGTCCCTCTCCCTTGATTGATGTAGCTACTAGTCTTTCAGTTGTACACTGTAGTAATGAGTATTTTACTCCAGAAACCATAATAAATTGTGCATTCATTGAATTCCAACTCGATACGACCCTTCCAATATCGGCACTCACATCCCAATTATCTGTAGAATAAATAATATCATTTCCACTTACTACTACTGCTGCAATTATAGTGGGTTCAGATTGCATTAAATTATATACTGCCGTTTCGGGATCTAGTGGCATATTACTATTTCCTTATTCTGATTTATTATGCATTAATAATAATAAAAATTTTTGATAATAAAGTTTGGTATGATTAATAATATATAGATAATTATTAAAAATTTATTGATAGCAATTTATAGATTTCTTTTCTTTATATTTATTCTCCCAAATTTTAGTTTGGTACTTATTTTTTGATTATTTTCTTCTAAAAAATTCTCGAACCAAAATTTACTTTCCAAAAACTCTTTATGTGGAAGATCTAACTTTTTTATTTGTTTCAAGTGTTTTTTTACGTCATTTTCAGTCTTGAATAATTTTCCACAAATCGGACAACTAGGAGATGCGTCTTCTAACAGTTTTTTTGGTTTTTTTACAATAATAGGATACTTATTCTTTTGACTCTTGGACATATATCGCCGACAACTATGTTTTATTAATTTTCCATAGGGAGGGTACTCAAAAAAAACTTTACATCCATGCTGACACTCCCAATATAATACATCTGCGCTACACTTTGGACATTTTACTTGAAACGAGCGTAAATAACAATGTTTTCCATGTGCTGAATAGAAATGTCGCATTAAATAAAGAGAAGAAACTCATTAATTAAAAATTTTTGATTAAAATTTATGTTATTTTAGCCGACAAAAATGATCTATGAAGTTTTTTGATTCTTTTCTTAATTCCAACAATAAAAAATAATTTTTTTTATTAACCTATCAATCTTTAAAACGCAAATATTTAAATGTTCAAATTTGATTATAGAACATAAGGATCAGAATTTTTATGAGTAGACATATTTATGTCGGAAAAAAGTTTAGATTCATGCCTAGAATGTGGTAATAAAAATTTAATTTCAGACGAATCTCGAGGGGAAATCATTTGTAATAAATGTGGCTTAGTTATAAATCAAAGATTAATAGACTCTGGCCCCGAATGGCGAGCTTTTTCCTCTGAAGAAGCAAACAGAAAAGTAAGAGTTGGTGCACCGACAACTCTTACCTTGCATGACAAAGGACTCAGTACTATGATTGGATGGAAAAATAAGGATGCATTTGGAAAAATTATTAGTCCAAAAATGAAGGCCGAGGTATATAGATTAAGAAAATGGCATGTGAGAACAAGAACAAATAAATCTATTGATAGAAATTTAGCATATGCTATGAATGAATTAGATAGATTTTCATCTCAATTGAATTTATCGAAAGATTTAAAAGAATCATCGGCTCATATTTATAGAAAAATGGCAAATAAAAACTTAATCCGAGGGAGATCAATTGAAGCGATGTTAATTGCGTCAATATACGCATCATGTAGATTGAATAATATTCCTAAAACTTTAGATGATTTTATAGAATTTGCTTCAGTAGATAAAAAAAAGATTGCCCGCTGTTATAGACTAATTCTTAATGAACTTAAAATAAATATTAAAGTATCCTCTCCTATTAATTTTATTCCAAGGTTTTG
Organism: Candidatus Thorarchaeota archaeon; assembly: GCA_048883105.1. Lineage (GTDB taxonomy): Archaea > Asgardarchaeota > Lokiarchaeia > Sigyniarchaeales > SOKP01 > LW40-45. The sequence goes on from JBHLQY010000011.1 coordinate 22,354, forward strand.
TGCTGAATTAAGTCTTTCAGGAAGTACACAAAATCGTGCAGCAGAAATATTAAAATTAGCAAAAAAATTTCAGATTATTGCTGGAAAAGCTCCAACAGGTCTTGCTGGAGCAGCTTTATATGTTGCTGCTATACAAGAAGGTGAACGACGAACTCAGAAAGAAATTTCTATAGCCGCTGGTGTAACAGAAGCTACTATTCGTAATCGCTATAAGGAACTCGTATCACACTTAAAATTGCAATCTCAGGTTATATAATTTCGCTATTCATAGTTTATGATTTTAAATCTAATCATTTAGTTTAATTAATTTAAAAATTTGAAATCAAAAGATTTAATTTTCTTCGAAGATAAGATATATCATAAGAAAAAGAAAATATTTGATGTGATCTCAATTAAGTATGTCTGTGCTAGAAAAACTTGTGGCAAAGAAGTAAGCAAGAAAGAGCTAAGCGCATTGCCAGGAATTAAATGCTCTCACTGTGGATTTCGTATTCTTTATAAAAAGCGCCCCGATATTATAAAAAGAATTAAGGTACAGTAAATTTTAGCTTTATCGATATTCCTAAGAAATAAAATAAAAGAAAATATTAAATTTTAAATATACAAAGACTTTCGTTTATCGTCTGAATTATCTACCATTTGGAACGTATTAAGATCTTTTTCAATTTGTTCTCTCTTATTTTGAAGATTTTTAGTTAAAGAATCTATATTTTCAAGTGAATATTTATTTTTAATTGGTAAATCAAAAGATTTTTTAATCACATCTAAAAGTGTAATAGAAGCTTTCAAGTCAGTAATATCTTCGTTAATCATTGCAACATTATCAGTTTCTCCTAAAAAAACTAAACCATCAATATTAAACCGTGCTTTCGCTAATGTAGGAATTAAGCCATTTGCTCCAATAATAACTCCTTTTTTAATTTTTTTTAAAAATTCATTTTTAGTTAAAAATTTATCGAGTAATTCGCCATTTGTTGATGTAATGTAAATTCTTGGGATTTTAGAACTAATTTTTTGACTACTCACTGGAAAGGCCCCTAAAGCTACAATTAGTTTCACACTACAATGAGATATAATTTCTGTGAGAAAATTAGATATTTTGTAAATTCCTTTAGGAGTTAAACTTTGTGCATCGGCTGTAATCAGCAAAATATCTCTCAATTTAGATGGATCTTTCCAAATTAAAATTTCTGCTTTCGGAGCAGCTAATAAACTTTCATCTACAATAGCCCCTGCGGGATATTCGTCGAAAATGATATCCATATAATTTTGGGCTTTTAATTGCCCAATTAAAGAATCTAACGCAAATTTGCCAACATCAGCTATACCTGGCATTCCTAAAATACAAATGGGACTATTAAAATCTCTCTCTGAAAAATCTATGTGTTTTATTATTCTAATTCCATCCATAATTTATACCCATATTTTTAAAAAAATAACTTTTCAGTATAGAATTAGTGTATTTTGTTTTGTTTATAAAATCAAATATTATCCAAATAGATTTTTAATATATTGATTATCTATCCTTTGAGGTACATTTAGATAATATTGACAATAATTATCATTGATAATTAAAATATAAGATTTTTTAACGATGAATTTAAGCTATTCTTGTCAAAGGTGTGGAACATGTTGTCATGAAGTTCCAGGAGATTATATGAAAAGAATTCCATTATATCCTGATGAAGTTGATAGATTAATAAATGAGGCAAAAAATAGAGGCGTAGAATTTAAGGTAATTGAGGATTTAGTTTTTCCTGATGTAAATAATAAAAAGATTTACGTTATTACATATAGAATATTATTAGATAATGAAAATCAATGTTGTCCATTTTATAACCAGGATAAAGGTTGTGTGGTTCATGATATTAAGCCTCTGGCTTGTAAATCATATCCTTTGGCTTTAAAACATATAGATGCGTTTAATTTCCAAATATCAATAGATCCTTTATGTAATTTCGTAATTGCAGAATATGATAGTTTAAAAAATGCAGATTTAGAGAAGTTAAAAGAAATTTTTAAGGATGAATACCCTAAAGCTGAAAAATTTTATCGAAAAAACAAGAAGCTAATGTTTAAGATTAGGCAATTGGAATATGAGAAGAAAATTAAAATTATAACACAAATTTCTTTAGAAGATTTTAATAAAGCTTTAAAAGAATATGATAGAGTAGAAATTACTGTGGGAAAGGAGTAGAAATAAAATTACAAACAAATTTATATCTTTATTATCGGGAGGGCTGGATAGTCCGATTGCGGCATATTTAATGATTAAAAAAGGATACATCCCAGTTGTTTTAACTTTTTTAACATCTGATGATAAAGAAAAAACTCTGAAAAAAAAAGTTATTAAAATAGTTCAAACTTTAACTAAATTTACAGATAATAAGATAAAAATATATCTAATTAACCATCATCACAATTTAGAATTATTTAAAGTAAAATGTGAACGAAAATTAACATGTATATTATGTAAAAGGTTAATGATTAGAATAGCGAAAGAAATTGGAAAAATTGAAGGTACAAACACCATTGTAACCGGTGATATTTTAGGAGAACAAGCCAGCCAAACGCTTGATAATTTATTCATTTATAATGATCTTTTGAGAGAATTTATTATATTAAGGCCTCTTATTGGACGAGATAAGCTTGAGATTATTAAAATAAATGAAAAAATTGGATTATATGAAATAATATCTCAAAATTCAGCTGCATGTCAATATAATCCTCAATATCCAGAGACCCATGCTAAGACTAATGAAGTTAATAGAGAAGAATTACATATCAATTATGACGGAATTATAAGAAATTCATTAGAAAGCGCAGAGATTTTATTCTTTTAGCTTTAATTCTTGAACAAAATTCGTAAATTTAGTATCCTTTATTTCATATTCTTGATAATTATTCAAAGCCTCACATATAGTTTGGGCTAATAGATGTTTACAAAATATTCGTTTTCTTTTAATCACAACATTTCTGTAGAAATCGTGGCAAGAACAATACAATTTAGGATATATTAAATATTCGTCATTTTCGCCCATAGCAGTCCATACAGTTCTGTTTGATGGTTTATAAACATTTTTTTTAATCCCTCTTTTTATAACTTCTAACACATTATTAGTTTTGTTGGGAAAAATTGATTCTAAGTATTTAATCAAATCCTCATTAATTATTCCACATTCTTTCACGCGCTTATAGACATTAAATAGTAAATCTTTTGACATTTGCATCAGTTATTATAATTATTATTAGTAAATAAAAAAGATCACCATTTTTAAAAACATAGTGGAGCAGATTCAGTGAATTTAAAAAATATTTTATATTTACCAACTAGATATTTTCCTGCTATTTCTGGAGCAGAATTTTATTTACAAAGAATGGCAGAGATACTTCGTTCAAAATTTCACTATAAAATCGATATCTATACCTCAAACGCAATAGACTTTAAAGCCTTGAGAGATCCTAGCGGAAAAATAATTAGAAAAGAAGAAAAACAGTTTAAAACAGTAAGAAATTTGAAAATTAATAGATATTCGATAAAATATGATGTTTCTTCAGAAGAAAAAATGAAATATATCAAAAGTATTCCTATGTATAACTCGTTAAATTTGTCTGATGAATGTTTGAAAAATTTTTTAAAGAACGGGCCTTATTTAGCAGAATTAATTGATTTTTTTTTAAAATCAGAAAATTTTAACTACGATTTAATACATACAACATTTTTTCCGTATTTTAATCTTATTATTAGCTTAATTCTTGGAAAAATCTTTAATATACCGGTTATTCTTACGCCATTTTTCCATTTTTCAAATCCAAGATATTTAGACCCATCATTATTAGAAGTCATAAGAAACTTTGATCTATTAATAACATGCACAAATCTAGAGAAAAAATTTTTAATGAATAAAATTGGCTTACCTAAAGAAAAAATAGAAGTCATTCCAATGGGAGTTGACAATAAAAAATTTGAAAACAATCATAAGAAGAGCGGCAAGGATTATTGTTTTAAAGAAAACTTTTTTAGTAAAAGAGAAAAAAAATATAAAATGATTTTAAATTGTGGTTATAAAAATTACGAAAAAGGGACATTATCTATTTTAAAAGCAATTCCTCTTATCTTAGAAAAGATTAGAAAAGTCTATTTTGTTTTCATAGGACCTTCAACAATGGCGTATAATAGAGAATTTTCTAAAATTCAGAAATTAAAAAATGTTAGAATAATTAATTTTACTCCAGATAATCTAACCGGTTATTTTGATAAAAAAAAAATTGCGGCTTTTAAAGAATCTGACATATATTTAATGCCAAGTAGAAGTGATGCGTTTGGTATAGCTTTCTTGGAGTCTTGGGCAGCAGGAAAACCAGTAATTGGCGCTAATATAGGTGCCACACCTGAAGTTATTAATAATAATGTTGATGGTCTTTTAGTTGAATTTGATGATCCTAATGATATTGCTGAAAAAGTAGTGTTTCTTTTGAAAAATAAACGAATGAGAAAAAAATTTGGTTTAGCTGGAAAATTAAAGGTCGCTCAACATTATACGTGGAATATCATTGCTGACAAAACTCGAGATGTGTATTTAGATTTAATAAAATAACATTATTAAGAATTGTAATATAAAAATGAAAAAAATCTCTGGAAATTCATATTTAAGAGAAGAAAATGGTAAAGTTTTAGTGGATTTACTATCAATTGACGAGTTTTTAGATAAATTCGACACTCCTCTTATGATTTTTTTAGAAAATAGGCTTAAAGAAAATCTTACTACATTTAAAGATGTTTTTGGGTCAATATTTAATAATAAAAAATTTCAAGCCTTTTATTCGTTAAAAGCAAATTTCCTTCCTGATATTTGTAAAATTATATGTTCTGAGGACCTTGGAGCCCAAATCGTAGGATTACCAGAACTTAAACTAGCTTTAAAAGTTGGTTTTCCTACGAATAAAATTATTATTGGAGGTCCATATTTGCCGAAAGAACTTATTAAAAAGAGTATAGAATCTCAAGTAAAAGAAATTATTGTTTATAATTTAAATGATTTAAAGTACATTAATTCAATTGCTCAAAAATTTGATAGAATTCAAAACATCTGCCTAAGAATAAATTCTCAGAAATATGATAGCAAATTGGGAATCAAATTAGACGTGAAAACCCAAAAAACATTAAAAGAACTAATTAATAAATACAGAAATATCAAAATTACAACTGTTTTATCTCATTATTCTAGTCAAATGAATAATATTGATCAATATAAGAAAAATATTCAAGCCATTGCGGAAAATGTAAGGATTCTGTCTAAAATAAATGTTAAATGTGAAAACATAAACCTTGGAGGCGGTTTCCCTGAAGCTACTGTGATGCCAAAAAATCAATTAGAGAAGATTGGTATTAACATAAAAACAACTATTGATGAATTGGGAATTGATTATGAACATATTTATTTTGAACCAGGTAGATATTTTGTTGGAGATACTGGTTTGTTTTTAACTAAGATTGTAAAAGTCGCTGAAGATCGGTGGATCTTTTTGAATATTGGAAATCATATATGTCCTAAATTCGCAAGATGCTCATTAAGATTTTATAATATATCCCAGATTAACAGACCACATAAATATAAAACATCTATAGCCGGTATTCTTCCAACCGATCAAGATGTACTAGCAAAAAATTATTTTTTTACTAAAGATTTAATTGAGAATGATATTATTCTTGTTTCTAATGTTGGAGCTTATACCCTAACTTTTTCAAATCGGTTCCCTTATTCATTACCTAAAATAATTCTTGTTAAGGATAATAACTTTAAACTAATTTTTAATCCCTCTAAAAATGGTGATTTTTCAATTAATTGAAACACGGTAATTTAACCGTTCATAAATCATATAATACGCAAATATTACTGTAATATTAATTCTCGTTTTCTATGTTTTTTTATATCATTAAATTAAAATTATTAAGTGATTGAGGATGGAAAGCTTCATTAGAAATGCTCGAAAAAGAGAGAGAATTTATTCAAGAAGAGATGGTTTAGGTCAGGCGAACATTAAGATCCTTGGATGTGGAGGTGCTGGAAATAATACGCTTGATCGATTAATGAAAATTGGAATTCAAGGAGCAAAATGCGTTGCTTTAAATACTGATCAACAACATCTTGATGCGACAGATGCTCACATAAAAATGTTAATTGGCAGGAATTTAACAAGAGGTCTTGGAGCAGGAGGAAATCCAGAGATAGGGAGAGCTGCGGCTGAAGAATCACGAGAAGATTTAACTAAAATTTTAAGAGATACAGATTTAGTTTTTATTACCTGTGGTGAAGGTGGTGGAACAGGAACTGGAAGTGCTCCTATTGTTGCAGAAATAGCCAAACTCGAAGGTGCAATAGTAGTAGGAGTAGTAACAATTCCATTCGCAACAGAAGTAGGTCGAATTGAAAAAGCAAAGGAAGGACTAAATCTATTAAAACAATATGCTGATACATTGGTTGTAATTGATAATAATCGGTTATTAGATATTGCTCCAGATCTACCAATTATGGAAGCATTCAGCGTAGCCGATGAAGTTTTAGCGAGCATGGTTAAGGGTATTACTGAAACTATTTCATTACCTTCTTTAATTAATTTAGATTTTGCTGATGTGAGAACTATCCTAAGTACTGGTGGAGTTGCGATTGTCGGTGTTGGAGAATCGAATGGAAAAGAAAATCGTGTAGATGAAGCTATTACGGATGCACTTAATTTACCATTATTAGATGTAACAATTGAAGGTGCTAAAGGGGCATTAATTCACGTATGTGGAGGAAATGATATGACTTTGGCCGAAGCTAATTCAGTTGCCCAAAGAATATATGAAAAAATGGATGTTACCAATTCTATGGTAATATGGGGTGCACGAGTTTCCGACGAATTTAATGGGTATATAAGAGTAATGCTTTTAATAACTGGAATTTCATCACCACAAATTTTCGGTAACAGTTCAGAGAATTTTTCACTATGCAGTTCAAATTTGCCAAGTGCTAAAGTTGGAATTAATTCATCAAAATTATCCGATGATATATTTGATATTCGTGAAATCGCTTTCGAATAACCTAATTACAACATTTCTGTGGAGTTTTTATAATCCAACTTAAAAATTTATTTTCAGTAAAAATTATTATTGAAAAAATTTTAAAATTCTGGTTTGTAAAACTTTCTAAACTTCTCTTTTTTTTTCTCTGTATATATATTTTCTAAAAATTTCATTACAACATGATGTGGTATACCATTTATTAACATACTAACAGCTCTTCTCGCAATTTGTAAATTTTCGTAATCAGCTATAATTGAAACTGTTTTTCCATAAACAGAAATAAAAGATTCTGCATATCTTTCGATAGCTTTTCGCATCTCTCCATCTCTCCCTATTATTCGACCTTTTATCCTTTTTATTCGTTTATTTGATCTCCCTAGAATTGATAAAAGGTTAAAAATTTCGAGATCATACATATCTTCTATTAATTTCATAGCCTTAATCGGATTGAATCCTCTATTTATTGCTTTTACTACTTTTTGAGCCGTGTAAATGTTTAGAGGATTATAATTAGGATCATTTATTACAGGTTTTATTTCACAATCTCCTGTTTTACTGTCTAACTCTATTTTTACGCCTAATTTTTTTTCAATTTCTTCTTTTGTTTTCCCACTTTTCCCTATTAACACAGCAATCCTATTTTTCCCGATTTTCATAAATCTACCTAATTATATTTTACAAGTTAAAATTAATTCATAGTTTTTAAAGAATCAAGTTTATTTGATTTTTTTTGTTTTTCTATTATGATTCTATAAATTAATAACATCATAATAGAATTTTTTTGGATCTGGTATCTCTAGACCCATTTTTTCAAAATAATTAAATATATTTTTAATATCTCTTACTAAATAAATTTCAGCTTTAGGATGTTGAATGGAAACTGCTTGGGAGATATCTATTATAACAGGTTTTTGGTTATGATATAAAATATTAAATTCTGACAAATCTCCATGAACTAATTTGGCTTTTTGATATAGAATCTTAATAAACATTAATATTTCATTAAATAAGTTAATAAGATCTTTAGGTTTTTTGATATCTTTTAATAGAGGGGCAGGAATAGACTCAAAACCAATATATTCCATTATTAAAATATTATTTTTAATATATAACGGTTTAGGTACGCTTAATCTGGCTTTAAAGGCTCTTTGAAGATTTTTATATTCTTTACTTGCCCACAAATAAATTATTTTTGAAACATTGTGTGGAATTTTTTTGAATCTAGGATCTCCTATAATATAATTACGCATCCATTTTGAGGTATTGCTATCAATTTTATAAATTTTTACAGCAACTTCATTATATTTTTGATCATAAGCAAGATAAACATTCGCCTCTTTTCCAGCTGAAATTACACCTTCTATTCTTTCTAAAGGGCCATTAGTTAACAACTTATTTAATTGGAAAACTGTACGTTCATCAAAAACAGATTCTATAACTGCCCTTTTTTTTGTTTGGTCGATCTTTTTAATTCTTTTGTAATCTATTTTCTTTTTTTCCAAATCATCTATACTCTTATCAACTAATTCATCTTCTAACTCTTCATCTAAATCGTCGTCTACGCTGAAGTCATTATTTTTCAAAGATTATTCCTCTGTTCTGTTTTTTATTAGAATCATATTGCTAAAAAAATAAGGGTATTCCTTTATTATTTTAGTACCTTGTTCACTTCGAAGTAACACTTTATTTTTAGATAAATTCTCAACTATATATTTTTGATTATCAATTAAAATTATATCGTTTTTATTTATTGGCAAAAATTTTATTAAACTCTTTAATCTATAAAGATTCCTCCCTTTTTGAGAATCGCGTCCTACCAATTTCTTAGATCTCTTCAATATAAAATGATAATTAGATTTTAAAAACTTTATAATATAATTCATCAACTCATTCGTGCTCAAATAAAGGTCAACACCAAATTTTTGATCTTCGATTTTTGAAATGTATTGCTTACGATCTTTCTCGTTTAATTTCTCCACATATATATGAATCTCATCTAAAACTTCCTTTATTAAATTAAAATATGTCTCATCTTTAACTCGCAATTGGATAATTGATAAGAAGTATGTACCTCCTCTTAAATTTGAACAGGTCTTACATAAGTCGTAATTTAAATTTACATTGATTTTTTCTTGATAAGTTATTTTATTATCACTTTTTAGAGTTCCTCTAACCATTGAGATAAGTGATTTCAATAAATCTTTTGAAGAATAAACAAAACTTTCTTGATCGAAAAAAAATGAAAAATCAATATTGTTTTTTTTAGAATATGGTTTTAATACAAATCTTCTAATTGAATCTTCAATAATAAAGAAAATTTCATTACTTTCTGGTTCAATCCAGACCTTTCTTTGTGAATAACTCCCACAGTCAAGGCAAATTTTTATAGATAATTTCCCTGGCAATTTGAATAATGGATTTTCCTTCAAATAACACTTAAGACACATTCCATAATTAGGCGCATTTTCATCAAGATCTTTTCCACAAATCGCACAAAATCTATTTGGCATTAAAACATCATCTTCATTGCCATTGGAACACCATTAATAAAACGAACTCCTTCTTTGGGGAGAATTTGACAATCAATAGCTTTATTTATAATTTTTTCTCCTACAATATTAAAATAAGACGCTTGTTTTAGAATATCAATCGCATCATCTATTTTAATTAAATTTCCACCAAAAAATTGATTTGATATTTCAATTCTTAAATTCCCTTCCTTAAATACTTGATTCAGCAATTCCTCATCACAAGCAGCCACTGTTTCAATTTCGTTTTTGACATGAATCTTTAGAAATACTTTCATAATACTTAAATTAACTTACTGTTGGTAATTGTAAAATCATTTTTCTTTAATTTCTAGTCTCGCACCGCAAGCTGCACATTTAAGAAACAACTTTTTACCTTCTCTTTGAATTTCTGTGTCGGGCTTGTTACAAACATCACATAAAACATAATTCATAGTATAATTTTCAATTAACCGATTTAAGACTTGTTCTTTATAAATACTTTTTAAAAATAATTGTTGCCCGCGTATTTCTCCCATAGTTCCTGCTTTTTTTAAAAAAATTCCTAAGAAGTGTCGTGCGTCCCTATTAAGTGTATTTATAATTTTTGAAAAGTTTACTATAAAAGTATTTTTACTTTCAATTCGAAGTACTACCTTAGGGATTTCAAATCTTGAAGATCGTTTCACATCTTCTGGAATTTTTTTATAAGCCCTATCCAATAGCTTTTCATAATCGTATAAATCCATTTTCAACTATATCGTTTCATTTTTTTTATGAAATAATAATAATTCTTAAGAAAAATATTTTTACAATTTTATAAGAAGAAATTTAAAAAAATATTTTTAATATGTTTGGTATATATCTTTTTCTGATGGATAAATTCTCGATTCCATCTCTAAATCTCTAATATATTTTCTTAATTTATCTTCAGAAATTTGGACGATTTCTTTAATTTCTTTGAAACTTATTCCGTGTCCCTCTATTGAATTTTTTTCTACAATCGAGTAAATTTTACTTTTAAGATTATCACTTTTTAAGGAATTCTTACCTTCAAAGAGGTCATTAATATCATTTTCACTTGAAATTTTATCAATATCAAATTCTTTATCCAAATCTTCTGGAATATCTTGAATTTCTCCTGAGCTAATTTTTTTAATTATTTCTGCGTCTCTTAAAAGGATAAAGTTTGGATCTTTTATTTTTTTGATAATCTCAGGTGATATTGAGATATATTCTCTCCATTTTCTGATTAAACCAATAATATCAATAATATCTCCTTTAATATAATTTTTAAATTGATCTGGATTTGCTCTCCATAAAATAGCTCTAATTAATCCCGTACCATCATCTAAATCGAATTCAATCCTTAAATTAGAATGATCTCCCTCTTCTAAAAGAAAGTCATCGTCATTTGATTGGGGACTTATGATCTCTCTTTTATCGATAACAGTTGCTACAATTCGAACTCTCTTTACATCTCCAAAAATAGTATAGAGGGATTTTTTTTCGATTGAATACTTTCCCTCCATAATATTCTTTATCCAACAACGAATAGCAGGAAATCTCTTAAAACTTTGTATTTCATTCATATAATTTTTAACTCTCAAAATTTAATTCTAATTTACTTAACAATATTTGGATTTTATTTATTATAGAAATATCTATTAAACCAAAAATATCTTTAAACTTATTTTTTAAACATTAAATTTAGATTAACCTTATTTTAAAAAAAAAATATAAAAAGATTTAAATGGTAGCGGGGGTTCGATTTGAACGAACGATCTCAGGGTTTCTTAATAGCAAACTGGCTTTTTATTTTTAAGCGGAGTTTTACCAGTTATGAGCCCTGCGGCATAAACCAGGCTAGCCCACCCCGCTAAGAGTTATTCCTATGAGATATTTAAGTAATATTTAAAACATAATAATAATCTATTCTTTTAATTTTTTCTGGTTTTTATTGTTATGGGTTTATTAGTATTAAGGAATATCAATCAGTAAAAAAACATAAATCTTACTATAGTTTTTAGCATTTACAAAAATATAAAACCAATAACCTTAATTTTTTTAATTAATTTTGAATAAGAAAAAATGGCAAGTTATAATTAAATGAGTTTTTTCGATCTAATAACTTCCGTAATAACGAATCCATGGTTCTTAATCTCCTTAATCTTTTGGCTAATTGTGTTAGTTTTAATTTTTGTCCTACGCAATAAGAAAGAGAGTATTTTGGTTTTCTTTCCTTTCATTGCAATGTTAAAGACCAAGAAATTGAACAATTTAATATCGAAGATATCTAGAAAGGCTCCTAGGTTTTGGCGAATTTTTTGGACTATAGGAATATTTGTGTCGTTTGCATTCACTATTTTAGCATTTTTTTTCTTTTTCATAAACCTTATTAATCTAATTTATCAACCAAGGTTAGAATATGCAGTAACACCTTTAATACCTGGTGTTACTATAGGTCTCCCACTTTTTGCGTATTTAGTAATCCCATTAGTCTTTATATTGACAACTCACGAATTAGCACATGGAATTGCAGCTAATACTGATGGAGTTGATATTAAGTCTACTGGTGTTTTAGGAGCAGGATTGTTCTTTTTAATTGGAATGGGAGCTTTTGTTGAAGTGGACGAAAGAGAATTAAATTCACCAAAATTTCATAGAAACACACGATTAAGAATCGCTGCTGCTGGTACTTTTGTAAATGCAATAACAGCTGGTATAGCTTTTTTATTATTGCTGAATTTTACATTTTTAATTTCACCAATTTATGGCGCTCGAGTTATTCAAGTAGATACTGTATTAAAAGAAGAAGAGGGAGGATTTAATTACGGAAGGCTCTCAAAAGGGGACGTTATTACAGCTCTTAAAAAGAAAGATTCAGAGGAGGGATTTATTAATATTAACGGAGATGAATATTATAGCCTTCAAAATCTATTAAATAACGAAACCATTAAAATAAAATGTTCTCCTGGTGATAGATTAACATTAAGAATATATAGGCCAAGAGTAGACAAAACAGTTGAAAAGGATATAAAGCTAGGACCGCGTTACAAAATAGGAATTTTATACGATTATATATCCAATAGTAAATTAAAAATCACTTATATTTACTCAAAAGAGGAGGATGGAAATAATTACAATAAAGATTTAAAAGAAGACCTAATTATAACAAAAATTAATGGTACGCGAATAGATGTTGAAAAAGGAAATACGCTTGAGAAGCTATTAACAAATTTTAATTTAAAAGAGATAAAATTAACCTCTGAATCTGGAAAAAAATATTATTTAGATGTTGACCTTGATGGAGTTCTTATCGGGATTTTAAGCAAATTGTATTGGATGCCTAGAAACGACAACATCATAGCGAAAATTCTTGGGGGTAATTTTCCTGACTTTTTAATTATGGAAATTATATGGTTTTGGATAATAGCATTTAGTGTAACTCTATTTAATATGCTTCCTCTGCCAGTATTCGATGGTGACAGAATGGTGAAAGAAATGGTAAATTGGGGCGTTGGAGAAGAGTATAAATCTAAAAAAGAAAAAAAAGATAAATTTATATATAAAAAAGAAGAAAAATTTTACGGATTATCTGAGTATCGAGTCGATAAAATAGATTCAGTAAAAATTTTCATGCAAAATCAACCAAAAATAGAAGAACAAAGCAAAATTCTATTAGGTAAAAAAAATTACGATCTAATCGATAAAATTGGAGATGGATATAAAAGTACTGTGTCTTTTGATTTCCCTGATCAAACGGAATTAAGAGAAAACTCAATCATCGAAGTGTCTTACGAATATTGGCACGACGAGAAAAAACAATTAAAGAAAAATATTTTAAATACGATCAGATTTATAACATTATTTATCGTTCTCGGGAATTTTCTATTATCATATCTTCAATTAGGAAATGTAGCATTTTGGTTAAGCTAATGATTAATAATCATCAGATTTTAACGATTAAATACATATGAATAACATTAATAAATATAATCTTTTTTTAAAGACAGGAAAATGCAATTATTGCTCCAATTCAATTGTAATTCATAGAAAACATTCTGGTGAACAACTATGCCCTCATTGCTTTGAAAAAAGTGTAGAAAAAACAATTTATAAAACGATCTCTAAATATAAAATGATTAGTTCTCAGGATAGAATTATTGTAGCTCTATCTGGAGGAAAAGATTCAATAACTCTCTTATATAATTTAATGAAAATTCAAGAGAAGTCTTCTTGTTCCGAACCATTGATGGCCCTTATAATTGATGAAGGAATTAAGGATTATAGAGAAAATAGCGTCAAACAGGCCGCAAGTTTCTGTAAAAAATTTGATGTTGAGCACGAAGTTGTTACCTTTAAAGAAAAAATTGGAAGAACTTTAGACGATATTATAGAGATTAAAAAAAAATCACCTGAATATAAATACGCTTGTAACTATTGTGCAATAATCAGGAGAAGATTATTAAATGACAGCGCAAAAGAATTGGGAGGAACTGTTTTAGCAATGGGTCACAACCTAACCGATATCGCAGAAACATATCTTATGAATATTCTACATAAAAGGTTGAACTTAATATCGAATCAATATTTTTTCAAGAAAGAAAAACCAAATCTCTCTCGATTTTTTATCAAAAAGGTGATGCCGTTAATTAAGATACCCGAAGAGGAAATATTTTTATACGCAAATATTAAGAAATTCAATTATTACGCCTCGCATTGTCCATATAGAGAAAAAGATCCAATTCTAAGAAAGCGAGTATTAGGTTTTATTCAAGAGTGTAAAAAATATAGTCCAGAAATAGAATTTAATTTAGTTAATTGTTTTTTGGAATTATCCAAGATATTGTATGATCATTATGAGCGAATACCTTGTAAATTTTGTCAAAAATGTGGATATCCAAGTGGTATTTCTGAATTATGTAGTTATTGTAATTTCATAAAGGAGTTTGGAGATTAATCTATATTAATTAAATATTTTCCTATTTCTTTTAATTTAGAATATTCTCTTATTTCCTCCTTGAATAAAGGAATTTCAATCAATTCTTTTCCCAATTTATCTCTAAAAACATCTCTTATCTTATAAAGATTTCCTTGTTGCATCTCGCGACGAGATTTACAGAAATCACATAATTCATTCGTATCCTGATATAACTGATTAACTACAATATTGGAAACGGGGATATTATATTTTACTAATTCATTCAATAGTCGACCCGTTTCCGCAATTGCCATCTCTTCTGGAATCATTACAATAACAAATGAATTTACGTTTGGATTCATTAAATCATCTCTCGCATTCAAAATAGAACTATTTAATCTTTCTAAAAGTTCTAATGTGTTATCTTTCTTTTTATCTCCCCCTGTAAACATTCTTTTTAAGGATCCAAATAATTTTCCTATTTGAATTCTTAATTTTAATAACTTGCCAATCCACCCTGATAAAGTTTCGGGAAGACTTAAAAATCTAAGTGTATGACCTGTAGGAGCAGTATCAAAAACAATTAAATCGTAATCGTGTTCGGTTTCAATAAATTCTAAAACTTTGGCAAAGGCTAAAGCTTCATCAATTCCCGGGGGAGTTAATGAAGATAATTCCCTCATATCTTCCATTAATGGCATGTCAGCTACTCCAGATAAACCAATTTCTTCCATTGGATTAACATTTGTTATTCCTTGAAATTCTGACATATTAGCTTTAGGATTAATCTCCATTGCTGTTAAATTACTGATACCTTCAATTGGAGTAGGGATCCCTGGTTGTAATTCTACTCCCAAACTATCTCCTAAAGAATGAGCAGGATCAGTACTAATCACTAAAGTATTTCTACCACGTTCAGCTGCCCAAATTGCAGAACTTGATGCACATGTTGTTTTCCCAACGCCCCCTTTGCCTCCAAACATAATCATCTTTAAATTTAATAAAAGATCTTTTAATTCCATTTTTTTTTCACTGCTTTTACATTGTATTTATATTATGTTTAAAAACTAATTAGGTACAAAATAATTTAAAATTGTTATTCAATTATTTTATTATTTAATAACTAAGCTTATAACGCAAAATTGCCACAATCCCTCCAAATGTGTTATATAACATCTCCCCTTCTTCAGTTTCAGAAGAAAGAATCTCTATATCTGTTCCAGTGGTTTGAGCAATATCCCCAAGTTCTTCAATAATTGAGTTTTTGTCAACAATATTAAAAGTATTTGAGCTGCACTCAGGACAACTCTCTTCTTGGATAATAGATTCTAAATTAGCCAATTCACGTTCCTTTACTGTTCTAAATTCTATATATCCACAGTTTGAACATTCTAATTTTGCTCTATATGAATCTAATTTTTCAGAAAGGATTAAAGTATCAACAGCACTGTAATTTAACGCCTTTTGCACTTCTTCAAGACCATAAGCTGCCAAACCTGTATCATTTGATATCTCTTTCATAAATCGTTGCATTACTAACTTCTCCCGAATATATTTCACGTCTTCAATTTTTCCTTTAATCTTTTCTATTAATGCTCGAATTCCCTCGCTCCCGCTATAACCAAGATCAACAACCTCTAATATTTTATCTCGTAATCTATAATCTAAACTTTCATCGTTTACAAATTTCTCTTTTGATGGACCAGGTCCACCTATAAATATACCATTTAGGTCTTCTATATTTAAAAATAATTTGTTGATTTCGTCTGATATTCGACGATAAAACCTTTTTTCTCCCTCCTCAATTAACCTTTCATATCTTCTCTGTGATTGACCCCCAGCTCTATGTTTACCATGGATACCCGATGTAAATTCTCTTACAAGCTCCACATGGTTCCCTCTAAGATAACCTACAGCTGATTTTTTTCTTCCTATAACTAACAATCCATAAGTTTCTTTAGGTATGAGCATTTCTTCCAAAGGTAACAATAGAAATTCGCTGGCACAGTGATATCTGAATGTTTTAAGTTTACCTGGTGGATTAACTATGAATAATTCGTTTTTTTCTGTTCCTGGAGTATTATTTTGTGGAATTGCTCCAGAAAACATAACTAATCCATTATCAGGAACTTCTTTAATATTTTTTAATTGACCCAAAAGAGTTGAAATACTATCTAATACATTTTTTCTGGTTAATTTAGATTTAATGTTCTGACTTTCGCTTATTTCGTTTTTAAGATAATTTGTTACGTCAGAAAGTTTGCGGTCGTGCGGAATATATAACGATATTAATTCTGTATGAAAACCCTTTTTACTATTTAGAAGCTCCAGTAATTTCTTTGTCTTATAAATATCTAAATCTGTGCTTTTCCCTTTTACTTCAGTACCCATAATTATCTACAAAGATAAGTAAACATACAAAAGATAAATTTTTTTTCTTTTTCGAAATTTTTAACTTTAATATATAGTTTCAATTCTAGATTTTTAAATTTATGAAAGAAAAAGAAAATCAAACCATTCCAAAAGATCATCCGAGATATAAAAGCTTAAAATATCGGCATAAAATTATTGAAGCTTTGAAAAATTTAGTAGCTACAGAAGCAGGTTTAATCGCTCACGGAAGGGGAGAATGCTTTGATTATATTTTAGGTGAAAAAACCAATAAAATAGCAATAAAAGCAATAAGAGCTGCAGTTGCTCAATTACTAATTTCTAATAAACCAGTTATGAGCGTAAACGGAAATATAGCAGCTTTAGTACCCAAAGAATTAGTGAAATTGTCTAAAATATTGAATATTCCTCTTGAAATAAATCTTTTTTACAGAAAGGAAGGTAGAATTGAAGCAATTAAGAATTTATTAGAAAAAGCAGGTGCAAAAGAAATTCTTGGATTAGAAGAATCTAAAATGGTTGAAATCGAAGAACTTTCAAGTAATAGAAGATTAGTAGACCCCAATGGTATTAAAATTGCTGATACTATATTCGTTCCTTTAGAAGACGGTGATAGAACTGAAGCATTAAAAAAAATAGGTAAAAAAGTTATTGCTGTTGATTTAAATCCAATTAGCAGAACTGCCATTTGGGCAGACATTACAATTGTAGATAATATCATTAGAGTTTTGCCTAAAATGATAAATTTTGCGAAAGATTTAAAAAATTTGAAGAAAGAACAATTAATTAACATTGTCAATAATTTTAATAATAAGAAAAATATTATTGACACATTAGACTTAATAAAAGAATATATTGAAGCTCAAAAAGAAAAAGCCTTCAAAATATTGGAATAATAAAACATTAAAGATGAAATTTATTAATTCAAAAATATTAAATGATTGTAATTTATATCTTACCTAATTAAGGTATAATTTTTATAATTTGATAAAAAACGTAATGACCGATACTCACCCCACATTTTACGATAAAACCGATGATAACAAACCTTATTTAATTCGAAGATGTACTCTTAAAGATTTAGAAAATGTAAAAGAAATTAACGAAAAAGAACTTCCTGAAGATTACCCTTTTTTCTTTTATAAAAGTATCCTTGATAATTTCCCTGAAGCTTTTTTAATTGCCAGTATGAAACATAATCCTAATTATATTGTGGGGTACGTCATGTGGAGAGTCGAAAAGATTCCTTCTAAAGATAGTTTAAGGTTAACTAATAAGGGACATTTAGTATCAATAGCCGTCTCTGAAAATTATAGGAGAATGGGGATCGCATCAGCTTTGTTGTCCAAAAGCATGCTAGAAATTTTAATACAAAATATAAGCGAATGTGTTTTAGAAGTAAGAGTATCTAACCATAGAGCTATTAATTTATATCAAAACTTCGATTTTAAAATAGAAGGTGTTAAGAAAAAGTACTATAAAGATGGAGAAAACGCTTATTATATGGTCTATAAAGTAGATAAGGATTGATTTAAGATTGCTCTAATCCTTTTACCAAATAAGTTAGTAATTTATTTATTGGCGTATTGATACCTAATTCCTTAGCATATTTTAATATTCTTCCGTTTATAAAATCAACTTCGGTTTTTTTTCCCTTTAAAACATCTTGTAGCATGGAATTTTTATTTTCTGAAGTTTTTTCAGCCACATCATAAGTTAATGCTATAAAATCTTTTTTAGGAAGATTGATGTTTTTCATTTTGGCAACTTTAACTGCTTCTTTAACTGCTTCTCCCATTAAATATTTCAATCCTTTATTTTCTAACAATTTACCGTTTTTTAATCGAGTTAATGCACCAAATGCATTGATACCGATATTAACAAATATTTTTTCCCAACACTCTTTAATAATATCATCAACCATTATCGCTTCTAATCCTGCGTAATTTAACAAATCAGTTAATAATCTCAATTCTAATTTAGCTATTTCATCATCTTGGACATCTAGGGCATTATAAAATGGAAAACCAATCTTTGTAAATCCTTTACCCGTGTGGATTACGTGACCTGGTTTTTCTATTAATGCTCCATTACTTGTTACAATCCTTATTATTTTATTTTCATGGCAATATTTACTTACTATTTCTTCATTTCCAATCCCATTTTGTAAAATAACTACCCTTTTACATTTATCTACTAATTTATTATATTGAAATAAAGCAGTTTCAATATCGTAAGTTTTAGTAGAAATAAAAATAAAATCGAATGGATCTTTTGACTCTTTCGAGAAAAATTTTTTAAATTCATCTAGATTTTCGAAAGCTTTTATATTTTTTATTTCCAAAATTGCATCACCATTATACAGTACAAGCCCGTTCTCATTAATGGCGTCAGCATGATTCTTTCTACAAAACAATATGACTTCGATAGAATAAATATCTGATTTAATTGATGCCAAATATCCACCAAAAAGACTACCGATTGAGCCTGCTCCTATAAAACCGATTCTTATGATACTTTTTTTCATTTATCGTAAGTCCCACTTACTTATATAAAATCTGCTCTAAAAAAAATCTTTTTTAATTTCATGATTTAAAAAACTTATCTAAACTGGTTTGCCCCTTTGAGATCGTACCAGATTTCTTTTTGATCTCTAAAATTTTTATTGTTTCTGGTTCATTTCTAGGCCTTATATTTAATTCTTTCATCATCATTAATGAATTCTTAGCAGCATATCCACTAAAATGATTATTAAAATAGATTCCAACTTTTTTTGATTTTTGAATAACTTCCCGAATTGGTAATGCCCATTTTTTTATTTCTTCGTCACTAAATAAATAATCAAACCAAATTTTTTTTCCAAACCCATGAAACCTAATATAAGCAAATTCAAGATTGGTAACATCCATCCTTGGTGGTAATAAAGGCTCAATTACAGCACAAAAGCTAAGTTCTTCTTTTCTTAAGTAATCAAATATCTCATTGTCCATCCAAGATTTGTCTCTAAACTCAATAACTAAATAATAACCCTTCTCTTTCCAATTATGAGGCCAATTATCTATAAAATTTTTTAAATTATCAAAATGCTCCTTTTTTCTGAATGATGGAGGAAGTTGGACCAAAAATGCAAGGAGTTTTTTTGATTGTATTAAAGGGGCCATAACTGTTAAAAAATATTCTAAATCTTCTGAACAATTATTTAAATCCAATTTATTGTCATGAGTAATAATTTTAGGAATTTTAGCAGTAAATAAAAAATCTGAAGGCGTACGTTTCACCCAACTCCTAACTACCCATTCTGAAGGGATATTATAAAACGTAGTATTAATTTCATTCGTATAAAATATCTTAGAGTAATATAATAGAAAATCCTTGCTTGTTAAACCTCTAGGGTAAAATGGGCCAATCCATTCGTCATACCCCCATCCCGATGTTCCAATTAAGACTTTACTCGTCATCGATTCCACAGAATAATACAGTTAAAACTATTGCTTTTTCCAAAATAATAATTTTTTACAAAATAAATATATATTCTTCTTTCCTACTTTTACTCCGAATTCCTCTCTAATTCTTTCCTTCTTTCAGACAATAAGCCTCTTAATTCCTTACATTCCTTTGGATAATAAAAAAATGGAATTATCCACAAAAAAGAACCAAACAACCAAAATAATAAAACTAACATTATAGCAAATGGAAAAAGTGATATATCCCCTTCAATCAAAAAAGAAAGTAATAAATTACCAACTACTCCACCAATATTTACCATAAAACCGTGTAATGAGTTTGCTGTACTCCTCAACTCTGGAACACATACTTCCGAATATATTGCATATATATTTCCAATGCATAATGAAGTTAAAAAAAATCCTACAAAGCCTAAAGCTATGAAAAAAATCCAAGAAAACACAATTTGTAAGGAATTCGCTGCGAAAAAGGGGATTAAATAAAATCCCATCAAGCACAATATTCCAAAGATAAGTCCAATTAATGAAATACTAACGCGACCCCTTAACTTCCCCGTATTGAAATAGGAATCTCCGAATTTTCCTCCTATTATAGATCCCGGGATTGCACCAATTCCCGCTAAAATAAAAATAGTTGTGGCATATAATCCAGCATTAACATCGTTAATTTTAGTGGTTAAATAAAAAATTGCCCATATTCCAAGCGTTACGTTAGCAAATCCACTAAATATCATAGCAATTAATATCGCTGCAACCGATTTCCTCTTAAATAATTGACCAAGATCGCTAAAAGTTATTTTATAATTATAATTAATCTCACCATTAAAATCCATAAACTCAAGCTCCGCACGACCTCGCTCAGGTTCTATCCCCACCAAAATATAACTCAAAACTGTCAATAATCCTAATAGACAACCTAAACCATAAGCAATCCTCCATCCAAAAGACCAAGTATAATTTCCAAGCAATCCCCCAATAATAATACCCCCACCAGTACCTAATAGCATACCTACTTGCATAGCACCAAATTTACCCCCTCGCTCCTTCGGTGGAAAAAAATCACCAATCATCGAAAATCCAATTGGTAAAAAAGCACCTACACCAACCGATCCAATAATTACTAAAATTAGAAAAAAAAAATAATTAATAGATAAACCAATTAAACCAAATGATATAACCCAAATAAGATTCGTAACTACAAAAACCCTCTTTCTTGAAAATTTCTCCGATATTTTTTCCCCAAAATATCCAAAAAATAACATAGTAATCATTAATACAATTAAATGGGACGCAGCTATAATCCCAATACCAAACGCAGTAGTCCCTGGAAGATACAATAACAAATTATTAATATTAACTGGCAAAATCATTATACAAAAATACATCATAAAATGAAGAATTAAAAACCTATTGAATGTCCTATCTCGCTTTATTTCGTAATCATCCTCTATCATAAAAAACCTCCCTTAAACTCTAAATCTAATTCTTTTAAAAATAACTTTTATTTTTAATTTTAATTTCTTTTTTGACTTTCTTTCTTAAATATTTTGTTATTATAAGATTTTCTTCATACATAATTGAGCCATTAATAAATTTTAAACCACAAAATTTTTAACTCAAAGTATACTTTAATACTTCGTCGATGGTATATTTGTCTTTACAAAAAAATTACTTTATTGCCATCACAAGTTATTGGTTGAGAAATATATCTCATCCGGATGGATGACGTACACCAATAACCGGTAACGGCCTCGTGGAAGTATGACACTCGAGAAGAGTACCAATGCGCTGCTTGGGAAAGCCAAAGAAAGTGACACTACGGGAAACGAGAAAAGCGTACCAAGCGTGAGAAATCGCTCATAGGAACATACCCCATAGTAAAACTAAACGTCCCATTTTGATTTTTAATTGTCAATCGCAATTAATCTAATTACTTGCCGAATATGAATTAATGCTCAAATATCTCACTCCTGAAATCTGCAAGCGAGCAATCTGAACCTTTCCTCGAGTAGACGCCAATACGCCTCCGCTATTTGGTGGATATCTTGGCTTGGGCACCGATGAAGAGCGTGACAAGCTGCGAT